>JAESRJ010000127.1 GCA_016764715.1 Kordiimonadaceae bacterium
ACTTCATAGCCCAAATGGTCCGAAAGCGGCTTGCCATTTATCACTTCATCAAAATTACGTTCAATAAAACGGGGGGATACTTGAACCCTAGAGCCGTTTTCGAAGAAATGTTTATCATTAGTATTATAAAGCACCATATCAATTTTTGTATCCACAGAAATTGTGCAAGTCACAGTATCTGCCACACATTTTTCACCTGCATCTCTTAGGCCCATAAGCTTGCTAAAATACTCATACCGAGCAGGCTGCTTGGTATTGAAGTCCCCGGCCAATATTAACGGGTTACCAACAGATGTCTTTTCAATAAACCACTTCAGTACATCCGCCTGCCTTTTGTGGATACGCAAGGATATTTTCTTAGGGGCTTTGGCGGCACTCCGCGAATTAAAGTGGCTATTGATTATGTCCACCGGTTCGCTAACCCCCGGCACTTGTATGCGTGCGAACAATATGGATTTGTTTGACAAACAGTCAATTCCCGCACATTCGTCAGAGTTAAAGGTTTTGTGAAAAGCCTCGATGATGGGGAAATCACTCAAAATCATAAGGCCGCTACCCGTAAATTTTTGCGGGTCAGAAAAGCTCATATAGGGCTTACGCGTTTGTTGCGCCCAATGAACTCTACCCAGCTTGGATGTATCTTTTCTGCCAGGACCATATAGAACGTATTTATAGCCAGTTTTTTCGGCCACAATTTTTGTGCGGCCGTCAAAAGCTTCTTGAATAAGAACCACATGCGGCTGCGTGCCATTGGCACGGCGTTCCTTCAGCAGCTCAGCAATACGTTCAAAATGCGGCCCCCTACCCTTTTTTACAGGCGGCGGTAACCCATTTATATTGTAGGAGAGCACACGCAACTCGCGAATGAATATCCCCCCTTTATTGCCTGCATCAATTAGTCCAGATGTGCCCACCGCAGTATCCAGCAGTGTTTTATCCGCAGCCACGGCGCCAGACGCAACGGACACGAACGCCACTACACAGCTTATACTCAAAGCATCAAAAATACGTTTCATAACAACATAATAGCCCGCAATTAATTTCCATTTAGTTACCTTCGCTAGAAAACTTGATTGAAACAAGGCAAAAATTTGGCTCTGCTGGGGCAAAGTAACCTGCTGCACCAATCTGGTAAGGCGAACACCGCTATTCGACACACTTGAGAAAAGCATACTCCTCATAAAAGAAGGGCCCCATAGTGCATGAGGCCCTTCTAAAATTATCAATGCGCAGCGGAGGATTGGGGGTCAATACATAGACTGCGAGCATCAATACACTTATTAATAGTATATTGAGAATTGGCTTGTCAATACTTCAGCCGTAGTTTCAATCTTTTCAATACGAAAAACGTTGAATTTCAGCGCCACACATCTATCAAAATATTAAGACGCCTGACAATATTGTCTATTACGGCCCTTAATTCAGTTGTAAAACTTGCTGGCTGGAATGGTAATGCCCTAAGTTTCAAACTCGCTCCCAGCCATTGGGGGCTTTTTGGGCCTCTGCGGAGACAATGTCTTTCGTCAACAGTGCCGTGTCGAACGAATAGACCAGATCCGGTATTGCTGCATAGTCACGGTTAGGCTCTAGGTTCCCTGTCCCGGTGTATTTCGCCAGTATACCCAAACGCCGGGCCCGCTCATTCATCCATTCGTAATCGCTGGATTTGGGCGGCAGGGGCAGCATCCGAAACCTCATCTTGGTCTCATTAACAGTAAAAAAATCTCTCACATCGAAAAAATGCTGCACTTCAGTACGTAATACTCGTTCAAACGTTCGCACACTTTTATCAGCACGGCGGTCTGCTTCTGCTCTGTCATACGAGTTTTTCGCACTTTCGAGGCATGTCTCAAGCGCAATGACAGATGCGGCCGCTTCAATAGTGGCGTGCAAGACGGCCCTACGGTTCCGCGCTGACGTACGCTCCACTTTTGTCAGCAAAAAGTCCACGATGTCTTTGATAAGGGCGGTGTCTTCTAGATTGCTCGCGTCCATACTTCGTCTCCCTTATTTAAAATGGAAAGGAATAGCTAACTTCACCATAAATTGGTTAGCATTGCGTAAACCATCAAAGAATGAGAGAGCGCTAGCGAGAAAACCTTTAAATTAACAAAGGGTGCTATTGAGCGCTTAAAACCAAAAAAGCGCCTAACCTTTGGCCAAGGTTAGACACTTTTTTAAAATAGTCGTTTAGTTTCAATACCAATTTCTTGGTATGGTGATCCCTACGGGACTCGAACCCGTGTTTCCGCCGTGAAAGGGCAGCGTCCTAGGCCACTAGACGAAGGGACCGTATCGAAGTTTGTCTTGCCGCCGGAGCGTCTCGACGGAGGCTTATCTACCGGGCAGGCCTCCCCGGGTCAACACCTTTTTTACAGTTTTTTTACGGGGCCCCTATCAGGCTCACATCGTCCAGCAATAACTCTGCCTTTGGTGTACCACTCCAAGTGTCTTTTTTCAGCTTTCCTGCCACATGAAAGCGCCTACCGATACCTGTTTGCAGCAGATGCCCCATCGGCTCATCGGCCTGCCGAAATGCCATCACTTTAATCGATTTTCCGTCTTTTGATTTAAAAATGCAGCGCAAGTGATTCTGCCCTACCCGGTCTACTCTTATTAGATCAAGTTCTGGTAGCACGAACCGCGGGCCCGGATTGCCTGCGCCGAAGGGCCCAACCTTTTCAATCTGGTCAATCAGATGCACAGTGGCACCTGTTAGCGCCACCACAGCATCAACTTTCAGCGTTTTGCTTTCGCGGGCTTTTGCCACCTGACTTTTCAAGTGCTGCTTGAGGAACTCCGTAAGCTCACCGACCCGGCTAGGCTCAACGCTTAAACCGGCGGCCATCGCGTGCCCTCCGCCTTTTAAAAGTACACCCTGCTGAACTGCCTCAATAACAGCCGCCCCCAAATCAACACCGCTGATCGACCGGGCAGAGCCTTTGGCTTCCGTGGCCGCTGCACCGTCACTACCAATAACCAGCGTGGGCAGGCCGTATTTATCTTTTAGGCGACTTGCTACAATCCCGATCACGCCCACATGCCAGCCCTCACCGTAGGCAACAACTATGGTGTCCGGTGCACCTTCAATGCCGTATTTGGCTTCCGTTTGCTCAGTCGCTGCAGTTAGAACCTCGGCTTCAATAGCCCTGCGCTCATCATTATATTTATCGAGTTTTTCAGCGATCTGCCGTGCTTCAATAGGGTCGTTACTGCTGAGCAGCTTTGCCCCAAGATGCGATTGTCCCACCCGGCCACCTGCATTGACCCGTGGCCCAAGAATGAACCCTGCGTGGTAAGCTGTAGGTGCCTCTGCAATGCGCCCAACGTCTGCTAAGCTTGCAAGCCCCACATTGCGCCTGCTCGCCATTACAGTAAGCCCTTGCGCCACAAGTGCCCGGTTCACACCCGTAAGCGGCACGACATCCGCAACAGTGCCAAGGGCCACTATATCCAGAAGCGAACGCAGATCAGGTTCGCGGATCTCATCACCGTAATAACCTGCCTCCCGCAATAGGCGGTTCACAGCCACTGCCAGCAGAAAAGAAACCCCAACAGCCGCCAATTGGCCCTGCCCGCTGTCATCATCCAACCTGTTAGGGTTAATCACAGCCGCGGCAATAGGCAGCCGTGCCTCGGCTTTATGGTGATCAACCACAATCACCTCAAGTCCAGCCTTATGGGCGGCCTCCAGCGGCTCAAATGAGAGAATTCCGCAGTCTACGGTGAGCACCAGATCAACACCCGCGCCCCGCAGGCCGATCAGCGCTTTGGCATTGGGGCCATAGCCCTCTGTCATGCGGTCCGGGATGTAAATACGCACCTTCGCACCAACTGCAGACAAGAACCGGTGCAACACGGCGCTGGAAGTAGCACCGTCTACATCATAATCACCAAAAATGGCGATCTCTTCGCCTTGGTCGATGGCGCGAACGAGGCGAGCAGCGCCTTTATCCATATCCTTTAACGTCGAAGGATCAGGCAAGCTGTTTTTAAGGGTCGGGTTATAAAAAACATCCGCATCATCGATGCTGATCCCTCGGCCCGCGATAAGCTGGCCCACCACAAGAGGCACGCCCAGCCTGCTGGCAATTGCTTCTGCGTGACGCTCCATATAGGGCCGCATTTGCCACTGTTGCCCCAAAGCAGAACAGCGAACCCCCAATAGAGAGTTCGCTGCATCGTCGGAGATATCCGAATTTACATTAGCTGGCATAGTGCCCGTTTCTTAGCTAGCGCCGTTAGGGCCGTGAATGGCCTGAATACGGCGAATGGTTTTGGTTTTAGACCGCATAGTAAGTGTTTCAGTAGTGATCCCTTCAGGCGTATACCGAACCCCTTCAAGAAGCGATCCTTCAGTAACGCCAGTGGCCGCGAAAATCACATCGCCAGACGCCAAGTCCCGAAGGTGGTAGAGGCGGTTTAGGTCTGTGATGCCCCACTTGTAAGCCCGTGCTCTTTCATCATCGTTCCGGAACAGCAAGCGGCCCTGCATCTGGCCACCAATACAGCGAAGCGCTGCTGCAGCAAGAACGCCTTCAGGTGCGCCGCCAATGCCGATATAAATATCGATGCCGGTATCGATTGGGTTGGTGGTGTGRATAATRCCAGCCACATCCCCGTCACCGATCAAACGAATGGCAACACCTGTTGCACGAACTTCTTCAATCAATTTAGCGTGGCGCGGGCGATCCATGATGCAGGCTGTAAGTTCAGCCACTTCACAACCCTTGGCTTTGGCCAAAGCTTGGAGGTTTTCTGTTGCTGATTTATCAAGATCAATCAGACCTGCAGGATAACCCGGTCCGATAGCAATTTTATCCATATAAACATCGGGTGCATAAAGCAGGCTGCCCCCTTCGGCGATGGCAATCACGGCCAGAGAATTTGGCTCGTTCTTGGCGCAAATTGTGGTGCCTTCCAGCGGATCGAGCGCAATATCAACCTTTGGTCCCTGTTTGGTGCCAACTTCTTCGCCGATGAACAACATCGGCGCTTCGTCCCGTTCGCCCTCGCCAATGACGACACGTCCGTCGATAGGCAGGCGGTTAAGCTCTGAGCGCATGGCGTCAACGGCGGCCTGATCGGCAGCTTTTTCATCGCCCTGCCCGCGTAGACGGGCGGCAGCAACGGCGGCACTCTCAGTTACCCGAACCAATTCAAGGGTCAGGATGCGGTCTAGACCTTTTGGTCCATTTGAATCACTTGTTTCAGTAGGCATTTTGTCGATCTCCAAATTCTTCAGGAGCATAGTTCCTGTTTGCGAAAGTTTTGCAACGGCGAAAGCCAACCTAAATCC
>JAESRJ010000119.1 GCA_016764715.1 Kordiimonadaceae bacterium
CCGTCAAGAAGGACGCAAAATTCATCTCCCCCCAATCGGGCAACGCGGTCCGCCTCCCGCAGGCATTCGGTTAATCGCTTCGCGGTTTCAACCAGAACACGGTCACCAGTCGCGTGTCCCATACCGTCATTGATGGCCTTGAACCCATCCAGATCAATGTAGAGAACAGCACCGGAAAGCTTACTCCGGCGGACCGCACGAAGGGCATATTCAATTGATATCTGTTGCAGGTTTCGATTGGCCAGTCCTGTCAGGGGGTCATAGTTGGCCATCTGCTTCAAATGCTTGACCACCAAGTCCTGCTTGGCTTTTTCTCGTCCAAGCGCSCGCAGAGCCATATTGTAAAGATGCCCWACCTGGGCKGCATCCGACTGRGGCTCTATYTCAATGGGCTGACTGAAATCCCTGGCGRCRATCTGTTCACTAATTTGGCCGGCAAACTGGAACATGGAATTTTGTTCTCCGAGCTCAGAAAGATCCATGCCGGTAATCTCTTCTGCAACACTGAGCCTCAACAGCCCGCGCCGGTGCAACAACCCCAGAACCAATAAGCTCGGCAGMAAWACAAACAAGCCRACAACCACAACCCCCAACARCTGAACRCCAAAAAAGTCGATCCGAGAGAGTTCMGGCCCCCAACTGCCAAGGGGGGCAAAAAGAGGAACCGCCAATGTGCCCCAGATGCCAGCGACAAGATGTACCGGCACCGCGCCAACTGTATCGTCAATACTGAACCGATGAAGCAGYCGGTCCCCTAYCATATAGGCGATACCACCCCCCAGCCCGACAATGGCGGAATAGGCRGGTGAAAACAGGATGCACCCCGCTGTACTGGCAACAAGGCCYGCAAGCACACCGTTGATGATAAGTTTGACCCTGAACGTTTTTCCCGTCTGCCATGAATAGACGCTCATGAGCGCGCCACCTGCAGCACCTGCCAACGCGGTGTTGATGATGATCAATGGAGCGTCCGCTAGGTCGCTAACCCCACCCGCATTGAAACCAAACCAACCGATGGAGAGTATCAATGTTAAAAATTTCTTTTAGATGGGGCGTCTACTCTGGCGGCATAATGGTGTCCGCTCTGCTGATTTCAAACCTTCTTTTTCCTGAACCCTCCGCGGAAAGTTACGGGCTGGCTGAGGCTTTTGGATACGCCACTATATTTGCGAGCCTCGGTCTGATTTATTTGGCTATGAATGAAGTCCAAAATCGAAATGAAGAAGGTGAGGTGATGCTTTGGCAGAAGATCGTTCTGGGGGTGATGGTTTCTGCTTTCGCAGGGGTAATGTTCGGGATTTATAACGTTGTTTACACGACTTATATCAATCCAGAGTTTATGGAGAGTTATTATAATCATTATATATCGCAGCTTCCTGTGCAGTCAGGGCCGGAATACGAGGCGACCGTAGCTCAGCTGGAGCAAGAGAAGGCCATGTTTATGCACCCTGCGACGCAATTTGGTGCAATGGCAGCCACTGTCTTGGCCGCCGGAATCCCGGTGAGTATCTTGTTGGCGTTGCTCCATTCCAGAAAGCCGAAAAAGATCTAACTAGATCTCGTTAATATCGGGTCTATTTGTAATGGGCTGGTGTCTAAACTTGGCGTCGGCCCCTTTTTTCGCGGCACCGTCTGTGGTGCGTTGGCCGCACAATTTTTTCTCCCTATAAACTTCCTCCCTCAAAGCCGCAAAACGTTGTTTCAGTAGCTGCAGGTTTGCTTTCATTTGCCTCGGGTGAGGGGACTCCGTTGAAATATTGATAACATACACTTACAAGGCGATGAATTGGGTATGTACACGTGAATATTTTCACCCTCGTTCCAATAGCTTAGAATGAAAATAGCATATTTTGCATTATTTAGTTGCATTTGAAAATAACGCATGGTTTGTTGTTTTTGCATTTGCGATTTTGGGGGGTTGGTGCTTATTGGTTCGTCAATTATTCCGTAAGTACTATGTAAATATTATATAAATTTTTACTCTTTCCTTATCCTTAGCTTGGAATCCAGGTGTGCTGATACAGAAAAAACTCTTTTAGGGGATTTCTATATGGCGCTTTTTCGAGAAGAAGCCCTGGAAAGTAAAAAGCCAAAGTTGTATGGTGAGGTGCATATCCCCACTAACATCAAGTATGCATCCTTGAGTGGATTGACGCTCGCATTTATGGCGCTGTTGGTGCTACTTGGGCTTTATGGAGATTATTCGAAAAGCGAAACAGTTGTCGGACACTTGGTTCCCACTAAGGGCCTTGTGAAAATTCAGGCGTTCAAGGCTGGTACTTTGCAAGCTCTTTACGTTGAACAAGGCGTGAAAGTAGTCAAAGGCGATGCTCTGTTTTCTGTCGATACAGCGCTTATTGGTGCAGCAGGCCAATCGATCCAACAAATCGGGTTGAACACAATTGTAGAACAGTTGGCATTGCTTGCAAAAAAGGGAGGTCTCGGAAAACGTCGGTTAAACTCAGACCTTGCAGTACTGTGGGCTGAGCAAGAAATTTTCGAACGGAGCCTTTCCTCGGTGGCTGAGCGGTTGGCTCTGCAACGCCAGTTGAAAACTTCGACGGAAAAGACCTTTGAAGATTCAGAAGGGCTGCGGAAAAGTGGTTACATCAGCCGCGTAGAGTTTGAAAGTAGACGCCAAGCCTTTATTGTTGCCCAGCAACACGTTCGCACGATAGAGCATGAATTGGTAATCGCTCGGAATAAGCTAGACGGCATAAAGTTGATACATGAACAGCGCGTGATCGAATTTGACCAGAAAGTTGGCCAACTTGATACCGAAATTTTGTTGCTGAAACAGCGCCGGGCTGAGATTGAGGGCGAACGGAATTTTTCATTGCATGCGCCTGTCTCCGGGACAATCACATCAGTGCTGACCGCCGTAGGTAAAGCAGTAGGGCCGCTTGAAGCTTTGGTGACGATCTTACCCGAAGGCGGTGGCTTGCAAGCTGAGCTATTTGTGCCAAGCAGAGCGATTGGTTTTATTGAAGTCGGGCAAGAGGTTAAATTAGCTTACGACGCCTTTCCCTATCAACAGTATGGCACTTTCACAGCCACTATTGTTTCGATCACGCGAACAATGTTGTTACCTGAAGAAGTAGATTCGGGTTTTCCGATAGAAGAGCCCGTTTACAGAGTCTTTGCCGCTGTCACGTTGCAAGAAGTGGCTGCCAGGGGGCAAAAACTGTCGTTCAGGCCGGGCATGCGGGTTGATGCGACAATCGTGCTCGAGCGCTTAACCTTGTTCGGCTGGTTGTGGCAGTCCGCCGTAGGTGCAGGTGGGCGAGCGTGAGTTTGGATATCTTACATAAAGCGGGTTTAAAACGTGTGCCTATGATCCGGCAAAGCGAAGCGGCTGAATGTGGATTGGCTTGTTTGGCCATGGTTGCTGGGTATCACGGTTTTGAGACTTCGCTTACCGTGCTTAGAAGGCGTTTCAACACCACACTACGGGGCATGAATTTAAAGAACGTCGTGGATACCGCCGATAAACTTGGAATGTCGACGCGGCCCCTGAAAATGCCGCTAGAGATCATTGAGGACCTCAAATTACCGGCGATAATTCACTGGAATTTAAACCATTTTGTGGTTTTAACGTCGGTTTCAAAAAAGAGTTTTACAATTAACGATCCTGCACAGGGTGTTAGTAGGGTTACCCGAGAGGATTTTTCCAAAAGTTACACCGGCGTCGCAGTTGAGCTGCAGCCGACAGAAAAATTCGAAAAACGATCTGAGAAAATACTCCTGCGAATTCGCGATTTATGGGGGAGTTTAACCGGCCTGAAAAGGGGGTTAATGCAGCTCGTTATTTTGTCGGTATTTATGCAAGTATATCTGCTGATAAGCCCCTTCTTCCTCCAGACCGTGGTTGATGAGGTTTTACCAAAGGCAAATCTGGATTTATTGACGATACTAGCGATCGGATTTGGCGGATTTGCGGTCTTCAATGCGCTTGGGCAGGTGTTGCGCAATTTCATTGTGCTCTACATGGGCGCGACAATCAGCTTTCAGGTCGCTTCCAATCTTTTCGGGCACCTACTTAGCCTGCCTCTCGATTTTTTTGAAAAGCGCCATATGGGCGATGTTATCTCTCGCTTTAAGTCGATTGAGCCCATTAAAAAGATGCTGACGGAGGGCATAATCGGCAGTCTTGTGGATGGTGTTATGGCCATCACCACGCTGATTATGATGTTCATTTATAGCCCGCTGTTGTGCGCGATATCAGTTATAGCATGGTTGGCCTACTTTTTTGCCAGGATGGCCTTTTACAGCAAGCTGCGTGATTACGAAGAAGCTGCGCTAACATCAACGGCCGACGAAAACACCAAATTTATGGAATCGGTACACCGGATTACCAGTTTGAAGTTATTTGGCGGTGAAAAAGACAGGCAACGCCAGTGGCAGAACCTGTATGCAGACTCGCTGCATTTTAACATCCGAGCTCAAAAATTGCGTACTTGGTTTGATGCGGTTTCCAGCGGCTTGCAAGGTTTGGAACTTGTGGTTCTTGTGGCGGTGGCTTCCACAATGATCCTGCGGGCCGAGTTTACTGTCGGTATGCTGTTCGCCTATATGGCGTTCAGGACAAATTTCACCACAAAAGCTGCGGCTCTTATTGAGCGCGCTGTAGAGTTTCGCATGCTCAACCTCCACCTGGAACGCATGTCTGATATCGTACACACAGAGCCCGAGGAACAATATGCTGATATAATCAGTGGGTCCTCTGATCCCATCGAAGGCAAGATTGAACTCCGGAATTTGTCCTACAGGTATTCCTCTAATGATCCGCTTATTTTGGATGAAGTGTCTGCCACTTTCATGCCCGGCGAATCTGTTGCTATTGTTGGCGAAACGGGCTGCGGTAAATCTACGTTGCTGAAGATTATGACCACTTTGTTCCGTGCGGATTCGGGTGAAATGCTAATTGACGGGAAACCCGTGTCCCATATTGGTGTTGTTGATTACCGCAGTCAGATCGGGGTCGTGATGCAAGACGATGGGTTGATGAGTGGTACGCTCGCCGAAAACGTTACGTTTTTCGATACTGAAATTGATCACGCCAGAATAATGGCGATATTCTGATCCACAAAGTTTCCCCCTGCAGGGTTAGGACCTGAAATAAAGAAACCGAAGGCATCATTTACTCCCCCATTAACAAATTCTAGATATTCTTCAGAACCAAAAACGAAATTAAAACTGATTGAGTCACTTTGCGGAACAAAATCAAACTCTAGTCTAGCCGCATTGAAGGAGCCGTTTCCTG
>JAESRJ010000345.1 GCA_016764715.1 Kordiimonadaceae bacterium
TTCTTTTTCCTCCTCGGTTATTTCAGTGGGCGGCAAGCCGCAGAATTGTTCGTACGCAACCACATCGCCAATGCTCGGGTGTTCACCACAGGCCGGACAGCTTGGGTCATGGCGTACTGTTACTTCGCGGAATGTCATCGCCATCGCATCGTAGAGCAATAAACGGCCACTTAAACTGGTACCCTGTCCTAAAATGATCTTCACTGCTTCGGTCGCCTGAATAACACCAATCACACCCGGCAACATCCGACTCAACGCATCAATAATCACCATCGAACAGTGCAACCAACACCTAACTCGATCAGAAGAATACCTAAATGTTGACCGGCAATAGGGTCAGGTGCCAATACATTATAGTCGAGAAAATTGCCTCCGTTCAGCAACGAGACCACGCCCACGCTGCCGTAAATCAAGACACCTACGGCAGCAAAAAACTCGACAACGGGCTGAATGATCACTTTTCGCGCGAGGCGTAATCCAAAAAGCATAGTGTAAAGAATAATAGCCGCTGCAAAGATGACGCCAGCTTGAAAGCCGCCGCCAGGGCCAAAGTCACCATGAAACTGTACATAAAGTGCAAACAGCAAGATAAAGGGTATGAGCATCTTGGTAACAATGCGCAGAACCAAATGCAGTTCATGCATTGAATCATTGGCCAACTCGATTTCGGCAATATCATTGCCGCGGCGTCGTTCAACTTTCAGCAATGCCAACACGCCGCAACCAGCCGTAAAGATAACAACAACCTCGCCGAAAGTGTCATACCCTCGATAGCTGGCTAGTACCGCGGTTACGACATTCGGCACCCCAACTTCTTGCATGGAATCGTTGATGTAACGCGGGGCGACATGTAAGTTTGCCGGTGCTTCTAACGACCCAAAATACGGCATATCTTGGACGCCAAAAATAAGCAAAGTACCGGTAACTAAAACTAAAACCAGAGCCAGAATGGGCGTGCCGCGACTATTTTTTTGGTGGTGTCCCGTCCTTGCAATTGTTGTCAGCATAAGAAGGGTGGAAATACCGGCACCTACGGAGGCTTCCGTAAAAGCCACATCTACTGCATCCATGGTGACAAAAAAGCTCGCGGATAAAAGACCATAAATACCTGATAACATTACCGTGGCGTACAAATTGGTCATCTTTACGATAKCGACCGCTACAAAGACCAGGAAAGATAGCAGGACAATATGAATTAGCGGTTCGATGATGCAGACTCCCGCGAATTTCCATTGTTGTCACGAAGCGGCCTCAGGCCATTTTGCATCGCTGCTTTGGCTAACGCATGGCTTGCCGTTGGATTGATAAACAGTGTCATCAAAAGGATCATTATTAACTTGATACCTACAAGAGCGTCAGGCGCTCGCAGCATCAATCCTATCAATATTAAACCTGCGGCCAAAGTGTCACTGACCCCAACGGCATGCATACGTGTGTAAAAATCAGGAAACCGGATGAGACCGACACCCCCAGCGACGCAGAGAACACTGCCGAAGAATAGACACAAGCCACTGCTTACTTGTAAGATTGTATCCATCACCCATCCTCTTCTTTTTCAAGGGTGTCAGAGAACCTTTGCCTATGTTTAAAAGAGCCAGAAAAACGCAAAACGCCGATGATACTGATAAAATTGATCAATGCATAAACCATYGCAATATCCAGRAAGTCGGGTCGACCCATTACAAAACCCAAAACAGAAATGAGAAGCACGGTCTTTGTGCCAAACATGTTGACTGCAAGAATACGATCGTAGAGCGAAGGCCCGACACTGCCCCGTATGATTGCCAGAAACATGACAACTAGAATTGCAATAGTTGCTGCTATAAGCATCACGTTTCTAACTGACTTATCCGGCGATCCATCTCACCTGCCTCTAAGACTTCAATATTCTTCCGCAGAAGTGCGTGTACCAGAATTCGGTTTCCTTCCAGATCCACAGCAACTGTGCCTGGTGTCAGCGTTATGGAGTTTGCATAAATGACTTTTCCAATATCTGTCTTTTGACTGGCGTGAAGTACCGCTAGAGTAGGTGAAATGCTCGAATTCCCGAGCCAGATGTGTTTCACAACAGAAAAATTGGCAACGACAATCTCTTTGGCTARCCATAAGTAATARGAAAGAATTTTCAGYGACAAATGCAGGGGTTGGGATTCGTGGTCAACAACATCCATTCTGCGCGCAATATAGAGTACAAGCGCTATGGACGCGGCACCAAGGAATAGCATAAGGGGAGTAATATGGCCCGAGTTAAGTAACCAAAACGCCGCTAGTGCTAAAGATAAGCTTATAGTATGCCGCATTTGAACTCCAGTGTATGAGTACTGACTGTGCCGTATTGGTATCTAGTAAGGGAACGGATAGTGCTCTATGTCTCGTGCTAAGCTTTATTCAGGTAGATCTCAATTTTCTCGGTGATCGGCTGTTTGCAAGGTCCAGCACTACAGAGCCACTACTCGCTTTACTGAACGCCGGGCCCGCTGCACCGCTCTGTCGATCGCTGCATATATCTCGACCTGAGTATCTTCAACCACAACGTTCCCCAAGGTATCAATGGACACCTGTAGCCAACAGGTCGCCCCGGTTGTTTTGTCGCCAATATGTTCTTCAGATAAACGTACCAAGATAACTGTTATTTGCGGCTCTAGTCGGGAAAACGCCATATTTATCTTACATTCAATATGGCGTTCTAACGCGGGAGTTAGTTCAAGATGTAGAGCCTGCAATTCAATCTTCATTTTGCTTCCGTTGCTTCAGATTGGGTCAGTTTTGTCCACACCTAAACTCTGTTGTGAGCACATTAAGAATCCTGGGGCCTAACATCCTAACGGAGTCAATTGGCTTAGAGGGTGGCTCAATTAGGCGCTTGATAACCAAGGGCTCGATTTGGGAAACGCTATAATTGGCAAAGGAGATGCAAAGCCGCGTGGAACGGGCAGCCAAAAGGTGGTTAGCTCGACGAGCCACCCCAGCTTCAAAAAGGTTTCTCAAATACGAATATGAGTTATCTTTTTTGCCACTTACCTCCACCTTTACGGTGTCGCGGTTAAGTGTAGCAGCCAGAAAACCTCTAATGAAATAGACACATGGCTTGGCACTCTCCTGCTTCGGATCAGCCCGTAACGCATGGCATGCTATACGTAGTTTTTGGTCAGCATCTGGCGTGACACTTGCCGCCGCCAATGTAGAAAATGACGTGGTTGAAACTATAAACATTACTACTACGAAAAATTTCAATTGAGTGACTCCATCTGCTTGGACCGGGTTTAGGCGGTGATACAAAGAAAGCAATAGGTTATGGGCAAAGGTACGCGTCTCAGGGAATCAAAAAATCGAATGGATCATCTAGCCGACGCCTGCCTATTCAAACGTTCGAAAAATGGCAATACTCAGGCGCGAATGAAACATTGTTCTTCGCTTCCTACCTTCTCGACAAAGCCAGACATATGCCCGTGTAGCCGTGAAGAGTTATCAAGTGGTTTTGCTTTAACATAAGCAATATCTCACTTGCTTAGATCTGTATATTCGATTAAAATTGATAAACAGTTCGAATAATACGAATGGTCCATATTATGACGCCGATAAATTATAACCATCTCTATTACTTCTATATCGTCGCTTCGGTAGGCAGCATAAGAAAGGCGAGTGTTCAGCTAAACCTTACCCCGCAGACGATTAGTGGCCAAATCACCAGTTTCGAAGCACAAATTGGCGCTAGCTTATTTGACCGTAAAGGTAGAGGTTTACACCTTTCAGAAAAGGGCAGGTCAATCTTTAGTTATGCTGAAGAGATATTTCARTTRGGTGACGAGCTAAAYAAYATTCTAAGAAGCCATAAACCGGCACAYTGGTTAACGTTTRCAGTGGGTATTACCGAYGTGATACCGAAAGTYTTGGCTCATCGATTACTCATCCCGGTYYTRAATATGGYKGAGCCWGTRCGYCTGATATGTAGCGAAGGGGACCAAGATRGCTTACTGGCCGATTTGGCAGTCAACAAATTGGATCTGGTCCTTACGGAACAACCACTGCAAGCGGGTAGTTACTTGAAGGCCTTTAATCATCAGCTCACCGAAAGCGGGTTTACATTTTTTGCCTCCTATACGCTGGCTACCCTTTGCATCGAGGACTTTCCTCGATCTATGTCGGGGCAACCGTTGCTACTGCAAAGTAAAAAAGCAGGAGTTAGATTGAGGCTGCTGTCTTGGTTTGAAAAATATGGCATTGTGCCCAACATCCTAGCCGAGTTTGATGACAGTGCGTTATTGAAGTCGTTTGGACAGGCAGGATGCGGCTTGTTCGCTGGACCGACAATAATTGAGGATTTGATAGTGTCGCAATACAATGTCAAAATAATTGGACGGACGGATGAAGTGAAAGAGCGATATTATGCCATTTCGCCTGAACGGCGTGTCACACATCCGGCTATTTTGGAAATAATAAAAAACGTAAATTGACGCTCTGTTTGCGGCAAGCGCGCATAGAAACTCAATGCTCGAATCCAGCGCTTTTTTGAACGCATTATCACAATCGTGGTTCATAAGGCACAGTTTCTAAGAGTAGTCACCGGGGCTTACAGCGGTGCATCGGTATACTCATAGACAATCGTTATTGGACAAACGACGATAGGAAATTCCGATCAATTTTTCACGCATTACCAACTGGTCTTTCTATTAATAGAACATCATGTTTCAGAGGATAACAATACTAGGGGGGTGTAATTTTCTGCAGCAGCCATTTCTACTATATGGCTGCTAGGTTATGTTGCTCCTGTAAACTGCAAGTATAAATCTTGATCGCTGCAATTTTTCTCGTCAATAGTAAAATATACGAAAATTGTTCGCTTCAAGAGCATTTGCGTTGATACTGGGCAACCGGAAAATTATCCCTCCATTAAGAAATTTGTGATTTTCTAATGTGACTTAGTCCTGAGTTCGTTCTGAACTATTAGCGTATCACGCTGACCAAAGCGGAGCATAGGTAATGCCCCCGATAATTAGTGGTACTCATGGGTAGAATTTTCTCGTAATGAAAACGCAGGAGATTATCTATGAAGAAGTCACGGTATTCGGACAGTCAAATCATCAATATTCTTAAACAGGCAGAGGCAGGAACGCCAGTGCCAGACTTGTGCCGCGAGCATGGGATGAGCAGCGCCAGTTTTTATAAGTGGCGGGCAAAGTACGGGGGTATGGATGCGTCACTGATGACACGTATGAAAGAACTTGAAGTCGAGAATAATCGATTGAAGAAAATGTATGCT
>JAESRJ010000376.1 GCA_016764715.1 Kordiimonadaceae bacterium
CGGCCAGTGCCAATGCTTTATTTGAGGCAACAGATATATTTTGGTTTTTATTTAGAAAGTGTATATTGATGTTTTCTTTATCAATACTATTTAAATAGTCTAAAGTCTTCTGATTATCACTTCTATCATCAGCAATACATAGCTCCCAATTTTGATACCATTGATTTTTAATTGAATTTATAGCTAAATCAAGCCATTTAGGATCCACATTATATACAGGCATTATAATAGAAATTAATGGCTTTATGTCAAAAGCTGATATTTCCTGCTTAATTTCAGAAGTGAGTACTGGTTCTTTATAAGTGTATTTATTTAATACTTCAACATCTTGATTTTCAACTATTTCTGGATGACTTTCATCAACGCTAGTTAGTTCACCTACTTCACTTTCCTGAGGTATCTGAATAATATCCTGAGAAAAAGAATCAATAACTTCTGGCTCAATCGTTAAATTAATTAATGCTCTGAACTCATCAACAACATTAATTTTTGGTGCCATTTCTTCAGCATTATTATTTAAATAACATTGTTCTAAATACTTGCGAAAGTGAAAATCATTTTCCCCTTCGGTTTTGTTGGTTCTGTTGGTGCTTGTCGGGCACTCTACTTCCTATGCGGCAGAGGAAAAAATGCCAGACTATGTGGGCAAATACAGCAATGTTCCTGCCGAGATTGCTGCCATTGAAGCGATTGTTGATAAATTTCAAAAAGCCATCATTGCCCATGACGGCGCGGCAATCAATGCGCTCTTATTGCATGATGATATCCTGTTCATATCGGCGGCCCCGCAAAAGATGATTGACCGCGTCCGCGAACTACAAGACCCGGATTATATGAAAAAACGGCCTTCTGGGCAGGCGCAGGGCTTTGTGAAATTTGTCTCTGAGAGCAAGATGGCGATTGAAGAGCGCTTCTATAATGTCAAAATCACCGAGGATAGTGGCTTCGCGCTAGTGGTGTTTGACTATGATTTCCGTATGGACGGCACCGTTACCAATTACGGCATAGAGACATGGCAGATGTTTAAAGTTGACGGCATATGGCGCATTGCCACCGTTGCTTGGTCTGCGACGCCCACCGGAAAAATGCCAGATCACTAAGAAACTAACGTTTAAAGTCAGTGAGGTAGTTCCCTTGTGCCGCGCACCTGCAGCCTAGCCCTAGGACTGGGTGTTTAGTTGATTTTTGTAGCGTCTGCTGGCGCGCAGGGTTTCTCCGCCACGTAGTTTTACTGTCAGGTCTCCGCCAGCGATGGGCCTTGTCTCTACAATGGCCGCGCGGTTTACAACGAACGAGCGGTGGATGCGCACGGCGTCGCATCCTGCTTCCTGCAAGGCCTCCGTAAGCTCTGACAAAGTGATCCGCGCTAACTGCTCGCCAGAGACAGATGTAATCTCAGCATAATTGCTGGCGCTTTTTGCATATAGGAATTCCTGCGGATAAATCAGAAGGTTTGTGCCGCCGCTTTTTAGGTGAATGGGTTCCGCTGCTGCCTTCTTTGCTTTGTTAGCTTGCATAAGCTGGCGCTGCAACATTGCGACAAGGAATAACAGGATGAAGGTGACGCCGTCTTTCCGGAACTCATACAGGCTAACAACTACCACGGCATCGCTGTAGAACTCATAGTTTCCACCAAAAAGGCCCGGCCAAAAGACTTTGCGGATCCCGATCATAATTGACACATGAAAGGTAGAGAACACACCACTGAGCACTGCGTAAGGTATAACTAAACGAAGCCATGTAGCCCGCGACAACGGGAATTTGTCAAACAAAGCAAAGAGCAGAGGCAAAGCTAAAGCGATGCTTATGAAACTGGAATATTCCTCTAGTACCGCCTTTTGCCAAAGCATCTGTACACCGTAGCGCTCAGCATCAGCGAGCTTGGTGGCGGTGTTTGCCGCTGCGATTATGAATGTCACTATAGCGAGTAACCATAGAATTGGATCCTTGGTGCGCAGGTAGACTTGTCGCCGGTATGATTTCAAAAAATCGCTCATGTGTGCAGTATATCCGGGCTGGCGGCCCTGTAAACTCGATAACTAGAGCCGGTGTTACCGCTTGTCCCTTCGGGTTATCCGCTTAGCCCAGGCTACATTTATACTTTTACCGCTTATCCCTGATGAGGTGTTATTGGCCCAAGCCGCGTGCTTGCAGTGTTTATTTTTCGTAGCGTCGAATTACCCGGTCACGACAAAACGAGAAGAAACATGGAAAACCATAACACGCAAGTAAACGCTCAGGACACGCGCCGATATGACCTCGATTGGCTCAGGATTATCGCCTTTGGTCTTCTAATCTTATATCACGTCGGCATGTTTTACGTTTCGTGGGGGTGGCACGTGAAAAGCCCGCATGCAGGGCCTTTTGCTGAACCAGCTATGATGCTGCTGAACCCCTGGCGTATGCCGCTACTGTTTCTTATATCAGGCGTGGCGATCATTTTTGCAGCGGAGAAAATGGGGTTAAGAACCTTGAGTTGGAAACGCACTGTACGTCTGTTCGTACCTCTGGTTTTCGGCATGCTCTTCATCGTTGCACCGCAATCCTATTTTGAGCTGCTGGCGAAAGGCGAAATTCAGGCGGGGTATCTGGAGTTTTACCAAATCTACGTATCCGGTCACGAGGGTTATTCGGTTACGGTGCCGACGTGGAACCATTTGTGGTATCTCGTTTATCTGATAACCTATTCGCTAATAGTGTTGCCTTTTGTGCCAGCGATAAACTGGCTTGGGGAAAAGATGGATACGCCGGGTTTTGAACGCCTTATGAGCGGTGGGCGTATATTCTTGATACCTGCAGCGCTTTTCGTAACCTACCGTTTTACCACCGATATATGGTTCCCCGAACATACGCATGCCTTGGTTGATGACTGGGGTGCCCATGCGCGCTATTTCAGTTATTTCATCGTTGGTATGTTGATCGCTAAGAACACTGCCTTTTGGCGGGTTTTGGCTGCTACATGGCGCACCGGTTTAGTCTTGGTTCTGGTATCAGCAGCCATTTTATTGCCAATGTGGGTTAACTGGGAAAACTGGACTGGAAACCAATGGTTTGTTGATATCATTCGGGCGTGGCGGGTTATCTATGCATGGGCGGTGATCGCAACAGTGATGGGCGTTGCGCAGCATTACCTCAACCGACCCAGCAAACGCTTAAGCTACTTAACCGAAGCGGTATTCCCCTACTATATCCTGCACCAGACGTTGATTGTTGTCATAGGTGTCGCAGCTGCCTCGCTAGCCTTGCCGGCAGCGATTGAGTTTTTGGTTGTGCTCGCAGGGACTGTGCTCGGGTGCTTACTGCTACACGAATACATTATTCGCCGCACAGTGTTTCTGCGGCCGCTCTTCGGGTTGCCGTTAAAACCAAAACAACGCCAGTCTGCGGACAAGCTCCAACCAGCAGAGTAGCCCACGCAATATGGCCGGCTGTGCTTGGTCGGCGCGTATGTTGCGTGGCTGACAGTTTTCTGGAATCACTGGCGACTGTTGGCTTTTTCGTTCGCCTGCCTTGCCGTCTATATGCGGCACGCTGTCACGCCRAAARTAAGGGCCCACCCCSGCATGYTAGCGTAATCTCACGTGGGGGCCTGTTCTGGAGTATAGTTATGAACACTCTGCTTATTGCTGCGTCGACAGCTGGCTTTATAACCTTTGCAGTTCATACATGGATTGGAACACCGCGTGTGGCGCTCCCTCTTTTGGAAACGGATTTGCCCGATCCGGTGAAATGTATCAATTACGGGAGCTGGCACGGCATGACGGTTTGCCTGTTTTTTATGGCGAGCGCCTTTGCTATCGCTGCCATCTATCCTGAGGCAATTGAACTTGCGTGGTTCGCGTTTCTATTTAACGTCTCAATGTTGATCCTGTCGGTCACTCTGGTGATCAAAATGAAACAAAGCTTTAAACGTATCATTCACTGGATCATGTTCTCAACAACGGCTATTTTGGCGGGCTTTGGGCTGCTTGCCGGATAAGCGATAACCTTTGACTCTCACGCGCTCGGAGCGTAGAGAGCGGCATATCAAGTAACCTCTTTCTGGTGGAACGCCCGGAAGGCATAAACGCCCTGGCGCAGTTTTGGCTGCAAAAGGCAGGAAGAAAAAGATGCAAATTACTCCGAACGGCCACGAGCCGATTATCTCACCACGTGTAAATTTTGCGGACCCTAGCGGCAAAGTAAACCTGCTGGGCCTAAGCCGCGATGAGCTTAAAGGCGCGCTACGCGATTTCGGTGTGGCTGAAAAACAGCTACGTATGCGTGCGACACAGCTTTGGCACTGGGTTTACCACCGCGGGGCCAGTGATTTTGATGTGATGACAACTATTTCCAAAGATATGCGCGCCAAACTTAAGGAAGCTTTTGTTGTTGAGCGCCCGGAAGTTGTTGAAGCGCAATATTCCGAGGACGGCACGCGTAAATATCTGATCCGCTTTGCCGACGGTAATGAAGCCGAAGCGGTGTACATCCCTGAAGAAGGCCGCGGCACTTTGTGTGTTTCCAGCCAAGTTGGCTGCACGCTGAACTGTAAGTTTTGCCATACAGGCACGATGCGTCTTGTGCGCAACCTGACAGCTGGCGAAATTGTTGCTCAATTGATGATTGTGCGCGATGATTTAGGTGAGTGGGAAAGCCCAACCAAGGGCCGCATGGTTACAAATATTGTGATGATGGGTATGGGCGAGCCCCTCTATAATTTTGATAATGTGAAGCAGGCACTAGAGATCATTATGGACGAAGAGGGTATACAGCTTTCTCGCCGCCGCATAACGCTGTCTACGTCTGGCGTCGTGCCACATATGGAACGTTGCGGACACGAAATTGGGGTGAACCTAGCCGTTTCCCTGCACGCCGTGACGGACGAAATCCGCTCTGAGATCATGCCGATCAACAAAAAATACAATCTTAATGCTGTTCTGACGGCCTGCATGAATTACCCAGGTGCGCATAATGCCCGCCGCATCACTTTCGAATATGCTATGTTGAAAGGTATCAACGATAGCGATGAAGATGCCCGGCAACTGGTATGGCTTATGCGCAAATATAAGCTGCCAGCAAAGATCAACCTGATCCCCTTCAATCCGTGGCCGGGCGTGGAATATGAATGCTCCAGCGACGAACGCATCAAGCGTTTCTCTGATATTATTTATGAAGCGGGCATATCTGCGCCGATACGTAGGCCCCGAGGCCGAGATATTATGGCGGCGTGCGGCCAGCTGAAATCAGCGTCCGAGAAGAAATCAAAAGCGCAAATTG
>JAESRJ010000346.1 GCA_016764715.1 Kordiimonadaceae bacterium
TTTGCCCAAAACCACTGCCAATTATCATGCTTTGCGACCTTATTTCAAGGCCATGACTAAAGTCATTTTTGTAAATCAGAGTTCGTGTTTGTGAAACTGTCTTTCACGTAGGCAAATTCATTGGGTTGTTTAAAACTTGGGTTTGGCTCAGGTCTCAACTTCTGCTATGGTAGGCCACCGCTTCATGCCCCCATACTTGTGCCGTCAGGCGACAAATAATTGATTTGTCGTACGCGTATTTTGTACCCATTCAGAACCTATTTTTGACCTAGAGGGAGGGATACATGGCTAATGGCACTCAAAGAGGCCCACGGGTTGTTGCGCTCGTGGGCCCTTATTCAAGCGGTAAGACAACGCTTTTAGAGAATATTCTATATCATACTAAAACAACCCGCCGCCGTGCAAACGGAGAGCGGGTTTTTGGTGACGACACGGTAGAAGCTAAAAAACTGAGAATGGGTGTCGACCTTAACATGGCATCTGCAATGTATCTCGGTGATGAATACATATTCCTTGATTGCCCCGGATCGATCGAGTTTTCTCAGGAAACACGGAACGCCGTCCATGCGGCAGATATGGCCGTGGTGGTTGTTGAGCCGGAGCCAGGCAAAATCCAGGCGCTGAGCCCCTTGCTGCACGATCTTGAAGCCGAGGGTATTCCGCATCTGCTGTTTATCAACAAAATTGACCATAGCGATGTGCATATTCGTGACCTGGCTAGGGCGATTGAAACAGTTAGCGCGCTACCGGTTCTGCTGCGCCATGTCCCCATTCGTGACGGTAATGATATCAGCGGCTTCGTCGATTTGGCTGCCAGCCGCGCCTACCACTATGAGGCTGGGTCCGAAAGCAGGATGATTGAGATGCCAGAAGGACTTGTGGACCAGATTGCTGACGATAGGTTCCAGTTGATGGAACGACTAGCGGATTTCCATGACTGCCTAATGGAAGAATTGCTGGAAGACATCGACCCCCCATCAAGCGAGGTTTTTTCTGATCTTGCTGAAGACCTGCAGGCCGGGAAGATAATGCCTGTGTTGATGGGGTGCGCGACACAGCTATTTGGCATAAGGCGGTTACTAAAGGCCTTACGCCACGAGATGCCGGGCTTTGAACACACGCGCAGGCGGTTAGGGTTGCAGGACCATAACAAGGCCGCCCTTTATGTGCTGAAAACACGGCACATGCCACATTTGGGTAAAACCTCCCTTGCACGCATAATGTCAGGTACAGTAACCGACGGCATGACGGTTGGCGGGCTGAAAATACCGGGCATGATGAGACCAAGTGGAACCGAGCTTAAGAAGGTTAGCGCGGCTGCTGCKGGAGATATAGTTTCCATTCCCCGATTAGAGGGCGCTGTTACGGGCTGCTTGCTTGGGGCTGAAAACAAGTGGGTGCCGGCAAAATCACAGCCTGTGTTTGCCATGGCGGTCGAGGTGCTTGAACGCAAAGATGAAGCTAAATTATCCGAAGCATTGACCAAGCTGATGGAAGAAGACCCGGCGTACGAACTGACGCACAGTCAGGATACAGGCGAAYTGCAATTGTGGGGCCAGGGCGAAATCCATTTGCGAGCTGCAAAGATTAAACTCTGCGAAAAATACAGCGTTCAGGTGGAGTTTGCGACGCCTCGGGTTTCATACAAAGAAACCATTCGACGAAGCAAAACCCAGCACACGCGCTACAAAAAGCAGTCTGGTGGCCACGGACAGTACGGGGATGTTGTTATCAATGTTGCGCCGCAACCGCTTGGTCGCGGCTTTGACTTTGCCGATAAAGTTACTGGCGGCGCTATACCTAAGCAATATATCCAAAGTGTCGAGGCTGGTGTGAAAGACTATCTGAAACAGGGGCCATTRGGATTYCCGGTTGTGGACGTGGCAGTGACGCTGGAAGACGGTAAACACCATGCAGTTGACAGYAGTGATATGGCGTTCAAAACGGCGGGGCGAAAAGCCATGGCAGAGGCAATGCCAGACTGTGACCCTGTTCTGCTAGAGCCCATCGAGGATGTTCAGTTGATGGCGCCCAGCAGTTATATCGCCAAAATTAACAGCCTGATCACATCTCGTAGGGGGCAGATACGMGGCTTTGATGTGCGCCGTGATTGGCCCGGGTGGGACCAGGTGGAGGCGCGGATACCAGCCGCTGAAATGCAGGATATTATCATCGAGCTGCGGTCGCTAACCCAGGGCACCGGTACGTTTTTACACAAATTCGATCATTTGACCGAACTGGGTGGCAGACTGAAGGCGGAGGTTTTGAAAGGGCGCAACGTRYCWWTRTAASCRGCGCGTGCTAAAAACTTTGARATAATCTGTAAGCTTTTTCGCTTATTTCCGACTTGATAGCCACAGGGATCACACCGCGGTCCTTGGTCCACCAAGAGGAAGTTAAGTTGAAAAAAATTACCCGAGCGACGACAGCAAGTCTCGTAGCACTGACGGCAACAATAGCCGCCAGTGCTGCAGACAATAATCAAAAAGAAAACTTTGCCTTAGAGCCCTGCTTTGTGGACGGCATAAAGACCGCGGCACGGTGTGCCACGGTGCAATTGCCGCTGAATTACGACGATCCAAACGGSATACAGATCCCGGTTTTTGTGGCCATCGTGCCAAGTTCTGCCGCGTCTCCAGAGAATGACGCCTTCATCGTGTTTTCTGGCGGACCGGGGCAAGCCTCTGCCGAGCAGGGGGCCTTCGTTGATTTGGCTTTTGACGAAATCCTTGGCAAGCGCGACGTTATATTGATTGATCAGCGCGGAACCGGGAAATCCTACGCGCTAAGCTGTAGCTTCGACCCGATTGAAGATGCCGATATTGAGCCGAAGGCTGCTGCTGAAAAATGCCTCAGTCAGCAAGATATTGACGTACGTCATTTCACCCTTGAAAATATTATCAGAGACACTGAAGAAATCCGGGCGCTTCTTGGGTATGAGCAGCTGAATTTGTGGGGCGGTTCTTACGGCACCAAAACCGCGTCACTTTATTTGAAGCGTTACCCTGAGAGGGTTCGCAGTGTGGTTGTGGACGGCGTGTTGCCGCCTGATACGTCGTTGTTTTCTTCTGCTCCTGCAAGTGCAGAGCGCGCGTTGAACATGTTGATCGAAGACTGTTCAGCGCAAGCAAGCTGCAGCCGAGCATTCCCGAAAATCAAGTCGCAGGTAAATGCGCTTGTTGAAAAAGCCGCCAGCGGTGAGCTTAGGTTCAAAGGCGTGAACCCAGTGACGGGTGTTTCTGTAGACATAGCGATGAGCATTGGCATGACGGTCGAGAGTATTCGTTCGGTTATGTATAACGCGGACGGCACTACGATTTTGCCTTTTGCCATCAATGAAGCATCGAACGGGAATTTGCAGCCGTTAGTCGCGGGCCTTTTTGGCGCTGAGGCGATTTCAAACGGTATGTATCTCGGTTCTACATTGTCATTGCTGTGCGGTGAAGATGTTAGCAGCATTGGTGACGATGCCGCAGCGGCTGCGGGTGAGGGCAGTCTCGCGCGCGATAGCTACTACAATATTTGGAATGAATACTGTCAGGGCTGGAACTATATCGTACCGAGTGCTGCCGATTTTTACGCGCCTGCAGAAGGCGACGTGCCGATGTTGGTGCTGTCTGGTGACCTTGACCCTATTACCCCTCCAGCGCTCGGTGAGCATTGGGTTAAGGGCTTTCGAAACGGACGCCACATTGTGGTGAAGGGTACCGGCCACAATACAAGCTATGTTGCCTGCATGCCAAGCTTGATCAGCGAGTTCGTTGATAACCTTGATGCAGCGGCTCTTGATACAAGTTGCCTCGACCATTTGGCGCGGTTGCCTCTGGTGATCAGTGCTAACGGCAATGTGCAGTAGGGTACGGAAGTAAGGATTAGATTATGATTATTGTAAAAGACGTAGCGAAAGCTTACGGCGATGTACAGGCGGTGAAAAGCGTGACTTTTCATGCAGATGACGCAAAAATAACCACACTGTTGGGTGCAAACGGGTCCGGCAAAACGACCACTTTACGGGCGATTTCTGGCCTGCTTCATATGGATGCTGGCAGTGTTACAGTAGACGGACTGATCGTGGCGGACGATCCAGTAAAAGCCCAGGCGAGGCTCGGTGTTTTCCCYGATAGTTTYGGSCTWTATGCSCGCCTRACMACGCGRGAGCAYCTKGCGTATTTTGCCGAGTTTCACGGGCTKACAGGGACAAARCTTGATGCGGCTATTACGGAAGTCGACAAAACCCTGAACCTGTCCGATATTCTGGACCGCCGCACTGAAGGCTTCAGCCAAGGTCAACGGATGAAGGTGGCCCTCGCACGTGCGATATTACACCGTCCTAGTAACATTGTGCTCGACGAACCGACGCGTGGCYTRGATGTGATGAATATYCGCTTGCTYCGCCGYATYTTGATCAAYCTTAAARATGAAGGACGCTGCGTATTGCTTTCCAGCCATGTGATGGCGGAGGTGTCGGCGCTGTCCGATCACGTCGTGATGATGTCGGAAGGAGTGGTCTGTGCAGAAGGCTCCACCACCGAGCTTATCGCCCGTGCTGGAGAAATTAATTTGGAGGAGGCTTTCGTAAAACTGACTGGTCAGCAGGAAAGCAGTGAAAGGAATGTGGCATGAKTAATCACGCTTTTATCGTCTAYAAAAAAGAGATTAAAGATATGGTGCGGGAYCGCCGCATGCTTATYGCCGCTTTTTCCTTTGCGTTGTTGATGCCAGTTTTGTTCGGTGTGATTTATCTATTGGGACGTGACGGCGAAGCTGAATCTCGAAATACAATGATGGCACTATCCAATATCCATCAAGCGCCAGGACTGGTGGCTTTCATGGAGAAGCGAGAAATAGATGTCGTTGAATTTGAAGGAAAAACCGTTCCAACGGAACTTCCTGGTGATTCTGATGCGCTCTTGTTTTTGCCGGATAATTACGCTGAAATGATGCGCCAGGGAAAAGTGATTTTTGGCCGCCTGTACGTAGATGAAGATTCCAAGCTCGGCATCCAGCGTGGGCGGAAAATTGGCTCAGCCATTGATGCCTATAGCAGCTATGTAGCTGGTATAAGGCTTACGGCGCGCGGTATGCCGCCTGCGGTGGCTAGTCCGATCGTTACATCGTCTTATGACCTAGGCGGGTCTGGTTTTCTCCGCCAGTTTGCCGGCGGTATGATCATTATGATGATGCTGATGGCCCCTTTCGTTGGCGGGTTGGTGGTGGCCGTTGATACTCTTGC
>JAESRJ010000357.1 GCA_016764715.1 Kordiimonadaceae bacterium
CTCCCATCAAGTCAGGGCCACATTCCAGCCGTTCCAGCCTTCCCGCACCATGCCAAATTTATCAGCAATTTTCCCGCACARGCGCAGTATCTGCGCCCCGTCTTTGCGGGTAAGCGCGCCCTGTCCGWTCAAAATCATCGGATTTTTCGCAGATTTTAATTTGCGCGCAAAACCTTTTGTTGACTTCAGAAGCGTCTCTAAGGCATCTGCCGTTTCGCCCAGATGATCATAGACATAGGTCAAATCATAAGGCACACCGACCATGCCAATTTCCAAATCCGAATGTATCCACGTCTTGCGGATACGGGCATTCACCAAAGCCGCTTCATGGCGCACATTGGAACCGACGATGAGCAAGGCATCCGCCTGCTCAATCCCGGCAATGGTCGTGTTCATCAGGTATTCCTGGCGCGGGCCTTCTCCGAGCGGCGCACCGTCCTGGCGACAATCAATGTTCTTGACCCCAAGCCCGTCCATCAAATCGTTCAGGGCTTTCATGCTCTCGGTACAAGCCAAATCCCCGGCAATCGCGGCAATGCTTTCAGGATCACCGCCAAGTTTGTCCGCCACGACCGCCAAAGCTTCGTCCCATGACGCGGGCGTTAATTGTCCATCTTTACGCACATAAGGCCGATCAAGGCGCTGGCGACCCAGACCGTCCCAAACAAAACGGGCCTTGTCGGAAATCCATTCCTCATTGATGTCGTCGTTGATCACCGGCACAATGCGGAGCACCCGCCCGCCCCGGCTATCAATGCGGATATTGCTGCCAACCGCGTCCATCACATCAATGCTGTCCGTGCTTGTCAGTTCCCAACTACGGGCAGTGAACGCGTACGGCTTTGATGTAAGAGCGCCGACAGGGCACAGATCAATCACATTGCCGGAAAGCTCACTATCAAGAACGCCGTCAAGATAGGTCACAACTTCCATATTCTCACCGCGCCCGAGCGAGCCCATGTCAGACACACCGCCGATTTCTTCACTGAAACGCACACAGCGCATGCAGTGAATACAGCGGGTCATGGTTGTCGCAATCAGCGGCCCCATATTTTTATCTTCAACAGCGCGTTTGTGCTCATCGTAGCGGCTAGCACCGCCACCAAAGGCAACAGACTGGTCCTGCAGCTCGCACTCACCGCCCTGATCACAGATCGGACAATCAAGCGGATGGTTGATCAGCAGGAATTCCATCACACCTTCGCGGGCCTTCTTAACCCGCTCGGTATCCGTATGGATAACCATGCCCTCGCCCGCAGGCATCGCACAGCTAGCAATAGGCTTTGGAGATTTTTCCATATCCACCAAACACATGCGGCAGTTTCCAGCAATGGAAAGCCTCTCGTGATAGCAGAAACGCGGAACTTCAACGCCGACCTTCTCGCAGGCCTGAATTACAGTAGACCCTTTGTCCACAGTAACTTCTTGTCCGTTAATTGTTAGCGTAGGCATGTAGCTCTCCCAGCCYGGCGCTTATTCTGCGGCTTTTGCATGATAATTCTCAATTCGCGCTTCCACTTCCGGGCGGAAGTGGCGCATCAATCCCTGAATTGGCCATGCGGCCGCATCACCCAAGGCACAAATCGTATGCCCTTCAATTTGTTTCGTCACTTCAAGCAAAGTATCAATTTCTGATTTCTCTGCCTCGCCAGTTACCAAGCGCTCCATAACACGCCACATCCAACCCGTGCCTTCACGGCACGGCGTACACTGGCCGCAACTTTCGTGCTTGTAAAACTCTGAAAGTCTCGCAATCGCTTTCACAACGTCTGTGGATTTATCCATAACGATAACGGCAGCTGTACCGAGACCGGACTGGTGCTCACGCAGGCTATCGAAATCCATCAGGACTGTATCACAAATCTTCTTAGGCAAAATTGGTACTGAAGAACCACCCGGAATTACTGCAAGCAGATTGTCCCAGCCACCGCGAACTCCGCCAGCATGCTTTTCAATCAATTCTTTTAGCGGAATGCCCATTTCTTCTTCAACATTGCAAGGCTTATTCACATGCCCTGAGATGGAGAAAACTTTGGTACCCGTGTTATTCGGACGGCCAAGACCAGAGAACCACCCAGCGCCGCGGCGAAGGATAGTCGGCGCAACAGCGATCGATTCCACGTTATTGACTGTTGTCGGGCAACCCCAAACGCCTACGTTAGCTGGGAATGGCGGCTTCAAGCGTGGCTGGCCCTTTTTGCCTTCCAAGCTTTCAATAAGAGCGGTTTCTTCACCGCAAATATACGCGCCCGCGCCCCGGTGAACATACACCTCAAAGGAATACCCAGAGCCGCAAGCATCTTTACCGAGGAAGCCTTTAGCCCGGGCTTCTTCAATTGCCTGTTCAAGTGCCTCAGCCTCGCGGTAAAACTCACCGCGGATATAAATGTAAGCAGCAACAGCACGCATCGCAAAACCTGCGATCAAGCAACCTTCGATCAGCTTATGCGGATCATGGCGCATCAAATCACGGTCTTTACAAGTGCCGGGCTCGCCTTCATCAGCGTTCACAACAAGGTAAGACGGTCGACCATCGCTCTCTTTTGGCATGAAAGACCATTTAAGGCCGGTCGGGAAACCCGCACCGCCGCGACCGCGCAGGCCGCTTTCTTTCATTTCGCCAATGATCCAATCTTGGCCTTTAGCAAGAATAGCCTTGGTACCGTCCCAGTCACCGCGTTTCATCGCAGCGTCGATACCGGGGCTTTCAAAACCGTACAGGTTCGTAAAAATGCGGTCTTTATCAGCCAGCATTATGCGTTCCCTTCTTTGCTATTAGATTTGGCTTTGCTATCAGATTTGGCTTTGCTAAGAAGCGTGGTCGGACCACCTTCAGGAGCACTTGTCTGACGGTCAACCTGCGGGCCGGGCTTAATCGCCTCGCCTTTCGCAAGCGTATCCAAAAGCGCAACAACGCTTTCAGGTGTCAGATCTTCAAAGTAATCATCCCCGATTGAAACCATCGGGCCGTTCACACAGGCGCCAGCACATTCAATTTCACCAAGTGTGAACATACCGTTTTCAGTGGTTTCACCCTTTTTGATACCAAGCCGTTTAACGCAGGCATCCATAATATCATCAGCACCCCTGAGCCAGCAAGGCGTTGTACCGCAAACCTGCACATGGTGCGTACCAACAGGCTTATGGTTATACATAGTATAGAAAGACGCTACTTCCTGAACACGGATCGGCGCCATACCAAGGTASYKRCCGATATATTCCATGATTTCCTGWGTCACGTGSCCGCCATTTTGGCGCTGCGCGATATCAAGCAGAGGCATCACAGCGCTTTGCTGCTTGCCCTCAGGGTATTTGGCAATGTGTTTCTGAGCGGCAGCTTCATTTTCAGCTGTCCATGCAAATGTTGCAGGCGCATTCATCGGTCAACCTCACCAAATACAATATCCATAGCACCGAGGATCGCGGGCGCATCTGCCAGCATATGGCCGCGACACAGCAGATCCATGGACTGCATATGCGCAAATCCTGGCGCTCTAATTTTACAGCGGTACGGGCGGTTTGAACCGTCCGAAACCAGATACACACCAAACTCACCCTTCGGCGCTTCAATCGCGGCATATACTTCACCTTCAGGAACTTTGAAGCCTTCTGTATAATACTTGAAGTGATTGATCAGCGCTTCCATCGACGTTTTCATCGCGGCGCGTTTTGGTGGTGAAAGCTTGTTATCAAGCGACGTTACAGGCCCTGCCTTCATCTGCTCGACACACTGACGCATAAGCTTAACGCTTTCCCGCATTTCAGCAAGACGCATCATAAAGCGGTCATAACAATCACCGGCATTACCAACGACGACGTTAAAGTCGAGCTTGTTATAAACTTCATAAGGCTGCGAGCGGCGCAGATCCCATGCAAAGCCGGTACTGCGGAGCATTGGTCCGGTCCAGCCCCATGCAAGTGCTTCCTCGGCTGTTGCCACGCCGATATCAACATTACGCTGTTTGAAAATGCGGTTATCAATCAACAACGTTTCCATGTCTTCCTGAACCTTAGGGAAGGTTTCAGTCCAAGCCATAATGTCTTCAAGYAAGCCAGCWGGCAGRTCTTGGTGSACACCRCCTGGGCGGAAGTAAGCAGCGTGGAACCTCGCGCCCGAAACACGCTCGTAGAATCCCATCAGCTTTTCACGCTCTTCAAACATCCAACAGATCGGCGTCATCGCGCCAACATCCATTGCATGCGTTGTCAAATTCAAAAGATGATTGAGAATACGGCCAATTTCACTGAAGAGAACACGGATATACTGAGCACGGATCGGCACTTCTGCATCAAGCAACTTCTCAATCGCCATAACAAAGGCGTGTTCCTGGTTCATCGGCGCAACATAATCAAGGCGGTCAAAATACGGCAGCGCCTGCAGATACTGTTTCTGCTCAATCAGTTTTTCAGTACCACGGTGCAGCAACCCAATATGCGGATCAACCCGCTCGATCACTTCGCCGTCCAGCTCCATCACCATGCGCAGCACGCCGTGCGCAGCAGGGTGTTGCGGACCAAAGTTCAGGCAGTAATTTTTGATATCAACTTCAGCCATTATTTGCCCTCAGCTTCTGCTTTTTCATCGCCCGGCAGCACATATTTCGCTGTCTCCCACGGGCTCATGAAATCGAAATCTCGGTTTTCCTGTGTCAAAGTGACAGGCTCATAAATAACGCGCTTTTGTTCTTCGCAGTAGCGAACCTCAACATAGCCGGACACAGGGAAGTCTTTCCGTAAAGGATGGCCCTGAAAACCGTAATCCGTCAGCATCCGGCGCAAATCCGGGTGATCAGCAAAGAACACACCGTACATGTCCCACACTTCACGCTCATACCAGTTGGCAACTGGGAATACGCTTACAGCACTTGGCACGGGCGTATCTTCGTCCGTTTTTACTTTCACGCGAATACGCTGGTTTAGCTGATAGCTTAGCAGGTGGTAAACCACCTCGAAACGCTTACTACGCTCAGGATAATCAGCCCCGCAGACATCGATCAACTGTTTGAAGCAGCATTCTTTGTCGTCGCGAAGGAAGGTCAAAACTTTTTGGATGTGCTCAGCCCGAACCACCACCGTAAGTTCACCAAAAGACACATCACTGGAAACCAGCTCGTTCTCAAGGCTGGCAGCAATTGCATCACCTAATTCTATCAATGCTTTATCGGTCAT
>JAESRJ010000347.1 GCA_016764715.1 Kordiimonadaceae bacterium
CAGCTATGGGCATGCCCATAGCTAATTTCTGTTTTGGCGTTATGCCGCCGATCGCCATATTGGGGCGGTCGTTGTTGTAAGTCCAGAGCCACGCTGTTGCAGCCCGCTGAACCTCGCCAATTGTTTCAAAGATATACTGGTTCAACCAATCATACCTGACGGTGCGATTGAAGCGCTCCACATAAGCATTCTGTTGCGGGTTGCCCGGTTGGATAAACTGCAATGTAATGCCATGCTTTTCAGCCCATGCCGCCAGCAAATGGCTGACATATTCAGGGCCATTGTCTGACCGTATGACTTTGGGTTTGCCGCGCCATTCGATGATCTGGTCCAACGACCGAATAACACGGCCAGCAGGCAGGGAGAAGTCAATCTCGATGGTCAGGCCTTCCCGGTTAAAATCATCGATGACATTGAAAGCTCGGAAGCTGCGGCCATCAGACAGCTGGTCATGCATGAAGTCCATGCTCCAGGTTTGATTAGCAGCCTCTGGAACGGCCAGTGGCTCAGGCTTCTCCCTATACAGCCGCTTCTTCGGCTTAATGCGCAAGTTCAGCTCCAGCTCACAGTAGATGCGGTACACACGCTTGTGGTTCCATCTGAAGCCCTTCACGTTCCGCAGATACAGAAAGCACAGCATAAAGCCCCAATTGCGCTGACGGCTGGTTAAACCTATCAACCAGTCAGCAATTATTGCATTTTCATCACTCAGCTTCGGCTGGTAGCGGTAGCATGTTTCACTGATCGTGAAAACACGGCACGCTACCCTGATACTCAGCCGCCCCTTGCAGACAGCAGTCTTGGCCATCTCTCGGCGTCGAGACGGCCTTACCACTTTTTTKCCATAGCCTCACGKATGACATCGTTCTGAAGCTGGACATCCGCATACATCTTTTTTAACCGAGAATTTTCAGCCTCAAGTTCCTTCATTCTGGTCATCAACGACGCGTCCATGCCGCCGTATTTAGCCCGCCACTTATAAAAGCTTGCAGTGCTCATCCCGTGCTCGCGGCACAGCTCTGGCACTGGYGTKCCTGCCTCTGCCTGCTTTAAAATACTGATGATCTGGCTGTCCGAATAACGTGATTTCTTCATAAAAATCTCCTGCGTTCCTGTTACGAGAAAATTCTACTCATAAATACCACTAATTTTCGGGGGTATTACCCTCGGACGCCGCGCTTATAGAGGTTTCTTTCAGAATCTGATCATTTTGCGCTGTTGGCGTGCGGAGTTTCCGGCGTTGATTGCTCTAAAGAAACCGCGTTTGCCAAACGCTTGTTGGCTTCATCCTCTAGCCCGAGTTTCCTAAGCGATAGGCTAAGATTCCTRAGGGCTTGTGCATAGCTGGGCACCAGCCGAGTTGCAGCCCGGAAATGCCCCACCGCTGCTTGGTGGTCGTTTAGGGTGCTGTGAATAACACCTAGCAGGTTTTGCAGGACAGGTGCTTCTGGATACGCAGCCGCCAGTGTTGCGCCGTGTTGTTTCGCCGTTGCCAAATCACCTGCGTTGAATAAGGTGACGACAGCATTCATTTGTCCCTGGAACGGTTTAAAAATTGGTTCGGTTGGCAGGAGTGTGCTTTTAGCTGGGTTCTGGTGTGGCTTAGGGTGTTTTCCCTTATTCAAAGATCTAGCATAGGACAAGCCCTGCAGGACGAGGGCTGCTTGCTGAAACGGTGCCGCCCACTCGCCTTTGGTTTTTTGCCGGAACAGTCTTACAGTTGGGTACCAGGGGCTGTCATCTCGGCCTAAGAGCCAGCGCCATTCAGCATTTTTACTGAGCATAACCCATGTGCGTACTCCTAAAGCACCAGCRAGGTGGGCAATGCTGGTGCAGCAGGTAATAACGAGATCCAGGTTCATAATAACGGCTGCGGCATCCATCATGTCGCTGTCGCCCTTCACCAGTTCTTCGACGTCCAGCAGCGCGTGGTTTTTTCGAAAGCCCGGGATTTGTGCGACCCCGCGCTTGCCTTTTTGCAGGCTGACTAGGCTAACATTTGGGACCGCATCAAATACGGCGAATTCTTCTAGCGATATGGAACGCCATTTATCATTATTAAAGGTAACGCTGCCTTGCCAAGATACGCCGACCCGGTATCCGCTCATAGCCTTGAGCCGTTTTTCCCAGGCCAATACCCTGTCCCCATCTGCGAACAAGTAGGGTGTTGTATGGGCTAGCGGTTGGTCTAACATATCTTCCAAAACGAACGGTAAACTCATGATAGGACAATGAAAGTCTGCAGGGGGCAGAGCAGAACCRCAAGAGAAAATCCCGTCAATGTATGGAATGGATTTAAACAGTGAAATAAGCGCTGCCTTAGACTCTAAAGTTACATTAGCTCCGAGCGCTTTCAAGTGGCGCGCGTACCGAACAAATTGGATCAAATCACCGAGGCCCTGTTCGGCCAAGATGATGATCGATTTTCCTTCGAGGCTTTCGCCTTTCCACCGTGTGCTGTGGTGGGGCGTATGGTGGGTGACGATTGATCTACCCTTTTCCTTAAACCGTCGTTCATACAGGGGCCAACCTCTCTTGAAATCGCTGTTCAGCAAATATGAACAAGCAGCAGTAAAATGAAATTTGGCAGAATTTGGCTGGAGGAGCATGGCTTTGTCGTGGCAGTTAGTGGCTTTGTCTAAAATGCCCATTTCTGCGTAAACCATGCCCAAATTATTGAGTGCGTCTACGTGYTCTGGGTCYATCKYCAGSGCCAKCTKGTAMRCYGARATGGCGGCCTCATAGTTRCCTTYKTCTTTGWGRGMRATACCAAGCACATTGTACGTCTGTGCATGCTTCTCAATCTCTAGTGCCTCATTATAGCAGCGAATAGCTGCCTCTGTTTGGTCTAGTTTCTTATGGATAACTCCCTTGTTGTAAAGCGCATGAGAGAAATCGGGTTTAAGATTGAGGGCACTCTCGAAACAAGCTAGCGCATCCTCCAGTTTCCCCATTTTTTCGTACGAAACCCCTAACAAATTGTGAGTTTCGCAGTGGTTGGGCTCGATTTCTAGTGCAGACAGATAGCTGGAGACGGCCATTTCTTGATGATCCAAGTCCGTATGGGCGATGCCAAGGTTGGAATAGGCCTCGAATGAGACAGGGTTTTTTCTAAGAACCTGCTCGTAACAAGAGATGGATGATTTGGGGTCACTTTTCCCCTTGAATACAATGCCGAGACGTAGCCGTGCATTCAAATGCTCAGGATCAATGCGCAGAGCTTCCGTATAGCATGCCTCTGCTTCGTCAAACCTGTCCAAGGCTAAAAAAACGCTGCCTAAGTTGTAATGCAAATCAGCGGAAGCTGGGTCAATTGTTTTGGCRCGTAAGTAATGGTGTATTGCATCYTCCTCTTTGCGAAGATTTTTGTAACAATTGCCCAGATTAAAGTGAGCATCATACTGTTCATCATCGTTTTCCAAGGCACGAACAAAACAGTTCTTCGCAAGGTCGTATCGTCCAAGGTTTAACAACGCCATCCCGCTCAAGGTATGAGCCTGCGTACATTGGGGCATTAAGCTTAGTGCCAGCTCAGCGCTTTTAAGGGCGGCAACGAAATCACCCAGATTGAGCTGAATATCGCCCTTGATTTTGTAAAGGAGCGGATCTGACGGATGATTTATGAGCTCAAGGTTAGTTTGCTCCAGCGCTTCGAGATTTTGTCCTTTGGTCAGGAGGCTCAAGAGTGCGGCTCCTGTTCTTTTCGATAAGGGTTTTGCTATAGCGGACTGGGGTTGGCGCAGTTTTCGTATGGCTTCTTGGGCTTTTTTATAAGGCCGGGCTTGTGCAGAGATTAGCGAATAGAGGCGGATTGCTTCAACCGTTTCCCCTTTTCGTTCGCAGGATTTCGCGCGCGCCATTGCCTGGTCTGCCGTTAGAGCTTTTCTGGTCATGAATAAATAGCATCTCAAATAATGTAACTGCCYAATACAATTGGCAGTCCGAGACGAAATCACATCTCGAGGATTTTTTGCTCGCTTCAACTAAATTAAGAGCAGCAAAAATTTGATGCCACGTTTCTACTGTTGGGTCAAATGTCAGTTGGGTTAAACCCGGGTCCATTCATGTTTGCCATAACCGGCCGGTGAAAACCAGGCCAGCTCGTGGTCACCTTTAAAAAACTGGCACGCCCTAAGGCTTGAAAAACAGGCCTTGGCGTAAGCTATCGGCGATGCGGTGGGATTTTTCTACGGCACTGCTGGCAAGCTTTGCGGGCAGCATACGGTTGGCGCTGGCTTCAAATATCCCGAGCCAAATATCGAAATGATCCGCTGCAAGGTCCGGGATCTGCTTGTGAACTAGAAAGGGGTTTCCTTTATAAGCGCGCACGCTAAAAAGCACGGTTACCCAAAAGTCGGTTAGCGTCTCGATATGGCTATCCCAGTGGGCGCCAATTTTGTTGTTGAAAACTGGCCCAAGGTCTGTGTGCTGACGTATGTCAGAGTAAAAATCCGTAACAAACGCGTGGATCATTGGCCGGTGTTCGGCGGTATTTTTTATAGGGGCTGCTATATTCATGTATTCTAAATATATATACAGAGGCCAAGTTTCAAGCTGTTTCTAGGCCACTGCGTCATTTCGTCGCCAAATTAGTTTCCGCCAAAAAGGCGTTTGAAAAAGCCTTTCTTTTTCTTTTGCTCTCGACGCCGGTCGGGTTTTTGAGGCGCGGCTGCGGCGCTGTAGATGCCTGCGTCTGCCAAAAGCGGCCGCACCGGCTGTCCTATGTGGGCTTCTAACATGAAGTCTGCCCAGATACGTGCTGGCATGCCGCCGCCCGTGACTGCCTTCATCGGCGTGCCGTCATCATTGCCGACCCAAACGGCCGTTGTCATATCGCTGGTGAAACCTGCGAACACTGCGTCGCGGCTATCTTGCGATGTACCAGATTTCCCGGCGGCTGGTCGGTCAATCGCAGCCTTTCGGCCAGAGCCGTACCGCACCACAGCTGATAGCATGTCGGTGATTTTACCGACCACGGGATAGGAAAGCACCGGTATTGGGGGGCTGACAGGTCGTCTGTATATCACTTCACCGCTTAGCGTGGTGACTTCGATGATGCCGTAAGCCTTTGCCAAGTGGCCGCCGTTGGCAACTGCCGCGTAAGCGCTGGCCAGATCAATCAGTCTAACTTCCTCTGTGCCGAGCGGCAGGCT
>JAESRJ010000348.1 GCA_016764715.1 Kordiimonadaceae bacterium
AGACTGAACTAAACTTTGCTTTTTATACCATCATTGTGGCGACAATTATTTTAATAATAATAATGTACGGTTATGACATTGGCAGTAAAACGGCACAGTTCAAAAAGGCCAAAAATGATAAATCTACAAATGAAATCTGCATGAAACCCTCTTTTTTTTATTCTACCCGCCAACCCAATTTACCAGCGGCTCTTACACTTTCTAATGCCTTTAAAACAGGATGTTGGCAAGCATTTGCAGCGAAATCGTTCCTTAAATTGCCACATTTTTAGGAAATGAAGGGTTTCAATAAATAATTCAATGTGGTTGGTCATTGCGAACGCCAATTACAAAGGCTATCAAGTCCCAAAATAGTTCTATGAAAGAGAAATTGTGTCGTTATCTATCGTTCCGTTTTGGAGTCGTTTCAAATACGTTGCTGCTGCAGCGTCCCTTAGTATGCTGCTCGTCCCAGCGCTCTCTGCCCAAGACACGTCCAAAACAAAAGACCAGATCAAACGGTCTCTTTCACCGCTAGACCCGCAAAGCATCGATTTTGAAGCCGACTTCGCATCCTATGATGATGCTTCACAAACGTTTATAGCTCTCGGCAATGTGATATTGCGTCGCGAGGGCTATACTCTTGAAGCCGGTGAAGTACGCTACAACCGCGCGTCTGGTGTCGTCGAAGCGTCTGGCGCTGTAACTCTAACTACGCCCGACGGAAGCCGTATTTTCTCGCCGCGCATGGAACTCGACGATGCTCTTAAAAAGGGGTTCATTGAAGATATCCGAGTTCTTCTTGCAGGCGGCGAACAGTTAAGAGCACAATCAGGGTCGTACAATGCAGAAACCGGCATAACCACGGGAAAGCGTGCGGTTTTTAGCCCTTGCAAGGTTTGTCTTACCGAAGAAGACAATCAACCAATTTGGCAAATCAAGGCCGTAAAGATTGTTCACAATAAAGAAAAGCGGCGTGTCTATTACGATGATGCCGTGCTGGAAATACTCGGTATTCCGGTTTTGTGGACGCCAAAATTTTCGCACCCCGATCTAACAGTCGATAAAGCCAGCGGGATTTTGCCGCTGGATATTCAAACGACCAAGGATCTTGGGTTCTACGCATCAGTCCCCTACTATTATGTGATTGATGACAGTAAAGACATTACCGTCACGCCGACGATAACCACCAAAGAAGGCCTTATTCTTGCCGCGGAGTACCGCCAGGCGATTAAGTCCGGCAAGTTTAGTGTGGGCGGCAGTATCACCTATACAGACAGACGGGATCGCCGAAATAACATTATCCCAGGTGAAGAGTTACGCGGCCATGTGGAAGCCAAGGCACAGTTTCAGCACGGGAAATCCTGGCGTTCCAGCATTCAGGTGAACTATGCATCTGACGACACCTATTTGCGTCGGTATGAGATTTCAGACGTTGACACGCTGGTCAGCGAATATCACTTGGAGGGATTTTTTGACCGCTCCTACGTGTCCGCACGAACCTTGGTATTTCAGGGGCTTAGGGTAGAAGATGTGGCTGGTGCGACAGGGTTTGCGTTGCCATTGCTCGAAGCGGAATTCATCCCAAAATTCARACCGTTTGGTGGTACGATCAGTATACGCGGCAATGCGCTAGCGCTTCACCGCACCAAAAGGCTCGATACGCAGCGGCTTTCCCTGGCCGCTAGTTGGCAGCGGCGCTGGATATCGCCTAAAGGCTTTGTCATCGACGCCGATGCACTCATCAGATCAGACTTTTATAATATTACAGACGTAGACCGGCCGGACGAAGCAGCTTTTAGCGGTTCCATCACGGGAAGCGAAACTAGGAACATTGCTCGCGTAACAGGGACGGTTACTTGGCCACTTGTAAAGTTTACCGATAGCGGCACGCATACGATTGAGCCAATTATCGAAGTAACAGTATCGCCTGAGCGAAGAAATGCTGGCCAATTCGTTAATGAAGATAGTCGTGCGTTTGAATTGAATGACTTGAACCTATTCTCATCTGAACGGGCATCAGGATTTGACCTACTGGAAGACGGTAGCCGTGCGACTTACGGCCTTCGCTGGACCTATGATGGCGGGGATATTCAAACCAGCATTCTACTGGGGCAAAGTGTTCGTTTCAGTGGGGCCAACGTTTTTCTCGGTACTGGCGTTGGTTTGGAGGGGAGATCTTCGAACTTTGTTGGGCGAACTGTGATCAGCTATAAGGGCAAGATCGATATTGAGCACCGGTACCGGCTTGATGAAACCACCCTCAAATTTCTCAGAAACGAAGTTGATGTCATCTTCGGCGATGACAATGCAAATTTACGGGTTGGGTACTTTAAGCTGAATAGAGGGCTNAATTTCATTAACCGGGARGAYCGAGAGGAGATCCGAGCGAGTGGATCCTATAAATTYGCTCAGTTCTGGAAGGTCTTTGGCACCTTCTCAAACCGTCTTAGTGGAGCAGTTCAAAACGGAATCCAGGAAGAGAATGGCACTGTTGGCTATAGCTTTGGATTTGCCTACCAAAATGATTGCATTGAGATTGGCGTGACCCTCCGGGAAAATTTCACCAGGGACCGGGACATTGTTCCGGGCACATCAATCTTATTCCAACTTAAATTGACCAGTTTGGGCTAGTGCTAGCTGAAGAAAACAGCTAAAAGGCATAGTTCAGGGGAGCACTAATGTGAGTATTGCGATGTCGTCGACCAAAATGGACCTATTTGGACTAATGAGCCGCACTGGAGTTTTGCTTCGTGGTGCAGTAATTGGTTCAGCAATTTGTTGCATGGCTGCGACTAGTGCAGTTGCGTTGCAGCAGCAAACCATCAACAGCGTTGAAATACTCGTTAATGACGAACCAATTTCCTCTTTTGATATCGACCAGCGACTACGTTTGGTTATTGCTATCTCTGGCGGCGTGAAAACGCAAAAAGAATTTGAGAAAATCCGCGAGCAAGTTATCAAATCCATGATCGATGAGCGCCTTCAAATTCAAGAGGCTGCAACCGTTGATCTTGTAATTGGCGAACGACAATTGGAAGATTTTTTCGCCCGGCGTGCACAAGGTGTAGGGCAAAGCCCCGACCAATTCGCAGCCGCTCTTAGAGGCATCGGCTCTAGCAAACAATCTATGCAAAGTCAGATAGCAGCCGAAGTTGCCTGGTCTCAGTTAGTGGAAGGCCGACTTGGTTCTTTTGCTTCGGTTTCAGACGAAGAAGTAGATGCCCGCATTGCTAAAATTCGGAGCAACCGCGGAAATTTCGAATATAGACTTTCTGAAATCACTCTCGACATCACTTCGGCTGGGCAGGAAAACGCAGTTAAACAAAATGCAATAACCTTAGCCGCACGGGTTCAGCAAGAAGGCTCCACGTTTTCAAAAGTAGCACAACAGCTTTCGACTTCACCTTCCGCGGCTGTTGGGGGCGATTTGGGCTGGTCAAGCTTAGATAGCCTTTCTGAAGAGCAACAGAAGGCTGCAGAAACACTGGCCGTGGGTGAGGTATCTGAACCTATTAGAACAGCTGGTGGATATACTGTTTTGCTACTGCGTGACAGGCGCCGTATCCTCATTGCTGATCCGCTAGATAACCAATATGGTATCAACCAACTGTTTATCTCCAAGGCAGTAGCACAAGACACTGCTTTGGTCGGCAAATTCCGCAACGCCGTCGCTAATCTGCATGAGAAATCATTCGATTGCTCAACTATCGATACTGTAGGCAAAGAAGCCGGGGTTACAGGCACTATAGAACTAGGCACACTCCGACTTCGGGACCTAAAAGGCGACGTGCGCACCACTGTTGAGAAAATGACCACCAATTCAGCAAGCCGGGTGTTGGACATGGAAGACGGGCTTCGGGTTTTGGTTGTCTGCTCTTTTCAAGAAGCCCGCGTTCAGGAACCAGACTTTGATGCAATTCACGACCAGCTGGAACAGCAACGCCTTTCCATGATGGGCCGTCGTTACCTTCGGGATCTTCGGAGAGACGCTAYTATCGATTACCGATAAGACATTGCGATGAAAACTAACAACAAAGCGCCTCTTGCCATAACAATGGGCGAACCCGCTGGCATTGGTCCTGAAATTATCGCCAGCTTATGGCGTAATCGCCAGCAAAACAGTATTCCAGACTTTCTTTATGTTGGCAGCATCGCAGCTTTGTCGTCGGTCGCGCCAAGTTTGCCAGTAGAAATCGTTACAAATGCTGACCAAGTAGGGMAAATATTTCAAACCGCATTGCCCGTTTTGCATGTTGAAACAGTGWCGGACCCAATTCCTGGGCTGATGGACCCTAAAAAYAGCACGGCTGTAATCCGGTCAATAGAGACTGCCTGCACAATGGCGCTTAGCGGCGAAGTCTCAGCTATCGTCACCGGGCCAATTAATAAGGCAGCCCTCTACTCCGCAGGTTTTGACGCGCCAGGGCATACCGAGTATTTGGCTAGGTTATGCGGCAAGCCAGACGATTTCTCCGTCATGATGCTAACCTCCAGAAACCTACGAGTGGTGCCCGTTACAGTCCATGTCCCCTTAAAAGAAGTCGCCAGTACCTTAACGGCAGACAAGATCATTCATGCAGGCATGGTGACCTATCACGATCTAAAGGATCGATTTGGCATCGATAACCCTCGACTAGCTATCGCCGGGCTTAACCCACATGCGGGCGAAGCAGGTACGATTGGCATGGAAGAAGCAACGCATATTATGCCTGCGGTGTGGGCGCTCCGAGATCACGGCATTGATGTTACCGATCCCCTTCCAGCTGACACACTTTTTCATGAAGAAGCCCGCGCCAAATACGATGCGGTTTTGTGTATGTATCACGACCAAGCCCTAATTCCGGTGAAAATGCTCGATTTTTGGGGCGGCGTGAATGTGACCCTCGGGCTACCAATCATAAGAACATCACCCGATCACGGCACTGCTTGCGAAATTGCAGGCAAAGGCATTGCTCGACCGGATAGTATGATTGCGGCAGTTAACCTAGCAGCGCAATTAGCAAACCGGGAAAACGGACTAGTATAATGACACAGCCCCACGACCTTCCGCCTCTTAGAGAGGTCATTAAAGCGCACCAGCTACAAGCAAAGAAGTCTTTTGGCCAG
>JAESRJ010000128.1 GCA_016764715.1 Kordiimonadaceae bacterium
GAAGTAATGCCCGAACGCAATTACACACTATTGTCACCCGGGTTTAATAAGAAAGAGGCCTTTCATTTGGGATGTCCGAATTATTATTATCCAACCGAGCATGGGCATGCGTTTTATCACTTTTTTTGGTAACTTGGCTATCACTACCCAGCTCATCATCAAACGAACTACTAGAACTACTTAAAGCCTTACTCTTCTGATACTCCTCTACAACCTTAGCAGCCTTAGAGCTTATGCCCTCTATTGTGACAAGTGCTGTGTAGTACTTGCTTAAGATTTTTGTTTGCTCTTTTTCAATGCCAAAGTTTTGGTGTAAAAATCCACTTTTCTCTAAGCCTTCTATATCTTTTGCATTCTTTTCTAAAAATGCCTTTGCATTTGTTTCCCGTGTCTCACTTCCATCCTCATCTTTTTCTAGTAAAGAATGCCCTATGTGAGAATGCAGTACCTTCGTGGTATGTTCTCGTATAGCAAGACTAAAAATCTTCAGTTTAAAGTCTTCATCTTGTAGGTTGTTTTTAACATCAACGATGTGTTGCACAAAGCTAAGTAAGTGTTCTTTTTCTTGGTTAAAAGGAGAGATGATTCTCGTTTCTTTATCAAGAGAACTTCTGTTTGCTAAAAAACTATACAACAAGCCCATGCTTGTGTTTAAGTACTCTTGTTCTCTCTTTAGTGAATCAAACTCTTTCATCTCCCCATACGCCTTGAGTACTTGTTTAAACTCTGGTTTGTTTATAAGCTCATTTGCTTCTGAGAGAAGTGCTTTGGGGTTTATATCACTTAGGTAAAAACTCTTTAACTCTTTTGGGCGGTACAGGTCACTAAAGACTTTTGTGGGAGACTCTAGCTTCGAGACATCATAGGAGGACTCTTTGTTTATAAGGTCAATGTCTTGGAACTGTTCTAGTAGTTTGTTCTCTCCCGTAGCTATCTTTGCGTAGGAGTGTGTTTGTTTGTCTATAAGACTTTGTACATCTTTGATGTTTTCATCACTAATGCAGGGAAGCGGTTGTGCATTTGTAAGTACTCGCTCAAACTCTTGTACACTCGCATAAAGTCCAGCTTCTTTTACCTCTGCTTCATACTTCTTAGAGAAAAATACTCCAAAGACAAGGAGAGCCAACATCTCAGCTGGTTTATCCTTGTAGTCTTTGTAGTTTGTCTCGTCGCCTAAGAGAAGGTAACCGTAGTTTGTGTTGCGTTTACCTCCATGGCGGTAACTCCCTTGACTAGCATTTTTCTTAAACTCTTGTTCTCGTGTGCGTTGTTCTCTGACGTAGGTGTTCTGCTCATCCATACCATCAAAGGGTTTTACATACATACAAGAGATATTATTAGAAGTGACAGTAAAGCCGTATCTATTTTTTAAAACATTTTTAAAAAAGGACTTGTTTATAAAGCTTACTTCATTAAAGTAGTTGAGTGCTGTGTCACGTACAGGGTCGATGATGCTATCAAGGGAGGCTATATCATTCTCGCTCTTAATGATAAGGGAGCTAAACTTTCCATCTTGTATTTCATATGCAAACTTCTTGTACAGTTCTTTGAGTTTGTCTATATCTGTATCGTACGCCTTTTGCTCTATCTTGTCTACATAGAAGTAGTTTATTCTATCTGCTACTGCGTAGGTGTAGGCATTTTTCTTTTTAAGCTCTTTAAGAAGTGAGTCATTTTTAGAAAAGTTATCTTTAAACTGCCATTCATAATGGTTGAGCATATCTTTTGCTTCACCTAGAGGGTCTGGGATGGTTGTAAGAACATTAAGGGGATAAGGTCTATCTTCACTTATCGGGTCGTATTCTTTTTGCAAGTTAAAGGTTTCTTCATCTATCATGTTTGTTTTAAGAGAACTTGGGTCTTTTAAGAAGAAGTTTGTTTTTTCTTCATTTGCCTTTTTTGGGTTAAACTTCATTCCTTCGAGTTTGCCTAAGAATGTTTCACGTTTGTTTTTGTTTTTACTCAGTTGTATATTTGTGTAAAAGAGTTCTACATCGTCTGCGTTATACAGAGGAATGTAGTCTCTTGGTATATTGTACTCATCTTCGTACTTTATGTCTCTAAGGGTTTCATTATAGAGTGAGCCTTTAGAGAGTACCTTGTACTCATCTATGGTGTTGTTACTCAGTTTTACATATACAAAGGCAAGGGTAAGGGGAACTATCTTTTGGATTATGGAAGCAGAAGTTTGCATAGTACCAAAGTAGTTAAGAGTATCTTCAAACTTACGTGCGCCTCTTAGGGGTTTATATACTTTTTCTAAGTGAATATTTTGGGAGGGTCTTAGGAGATAAAGATTGTAGCTTTCTTTGAGTTTTTTCTCTTTTGCTTTTTGAACTTGGAGCTGTGTTGGTTCTTCACTCTCTACACTATTATCTGCTTCTACTTTTGGAGCAACGAAGGAGTTTTTGTTTGCACGTGAGACGATAGTAAGGGCTGCTCCTTTGTTGGTGGTGCATCCTGCAACATCGAGAGCGTAGTTTCCACTACTTCCAACTACATTTGTCTCTGTCATAGCGCTGGATATAGAAGCAACCTTTGTGCAGGGGCTTTTTTTAGGACACCCACTTATGGCAGCTCCTAGAATGTCACTACAGAAGTTTGGTTTCAGTCCTCCTATAGTTCTGATTGTATCACTGGAGGGATGAATGACTGTACCACCATGTGCGCACTGGATGACACAGCCGTCTGTGAGTACTTTTCTAGACATTTAGATACCGCCTTTGTATTTTAGTTTCTCTGGGATTATTTTTGAGTTGAGTTGTGCTTGGTAGCCTTTTTGGATGGTKKRSYWAKSKASCTTMYASTYYWCTYTSAWRWASYTYAKTAYYYNNTCTTTTKWGKRTWYYTKWTKTWTAWGAGRRMKANNAAATAYKYWACWGCTTKTACATYRTCWYRKARTTYWTWGTGGTAGAGRMGTSMGAGGTTTTTTAAGGCACTTAAGTTCTCTTTTTTTATGGCTTTTTCGTACCATTTTATTGCTTCTGGGTAATCGTTTAAAACAGTATCATATAAACGAAGGCGGGAGAGTTTTCCACGGACTTTATGTTGAATGTTAGTCGTTTTAGCATATTGACACATCAGCATGAGGTTTCCTCTTAAGGTACTTGTTGCTTCTATGTAAAGGTGAGCCCATGTTTTTTTTGGAATCGCATGCCATTTTGACTCATCTACAACCTTTTCTCCATTGACAAATAAGCTTTTTACTTTCTTCGCCCAATAATTTCCAAACCAAAAAGAACCCTCTCCTACAAGTATCTGATATTGTTCGAAAGAGTTTGGTTCAGCTAAATTCACCCATAAAGAAATAGCTATAGTCCCCGTTGGAGTTGGAACTTGTAAACTATCTTTCTTCCCGTCAAAGCTTAATACGGAACCAAAAGTTTCATCTTCTTCAAAAGATGCGCCGTGGACAATAGCTGTCCGCCCCAGTTGAACAGGACGCCGACAGCGTAAGCGGCGAGGCAGCCCCTGAGGATCGTCCCGGCAAACAAACTGGCAGCGGTCCTTGGCATTGCCCCGCCGCCGGGCGGTGAAGCAACGGGCCGACCAGGCCAGCGCCAGATGCCCATAGGCGTGTACCTCGCACGGCAGAGCCAGATCCTGTTCCCGCAGTGCTGTCAGCAAAGCGGTGAGCGCCTGCCGGGACAGTTCCAAGGGCGCGTGCCAGCGCTGCATACCAGACCCAGCCAGCAAGCGGATGGCTTCCACGTTGTAGAGGTTCAGAGGCGCGCCGCCGATAAAGGGAATGCCGGCTTCGCTGAGCAAATGGACGGCGCTCATATCATTGGCTTCCACCGGCAGTTCACCGTTGTCGCACAGCCGGCGTAGCGCGCGCAGGTCGGCGCCGGCCTCGATCAGCGTTTGCGAGGCCAGCACCACGGTCTTGCCCTGAGCACGCAGTTCCCGGGCCAGCCCGAGCCAGTGATCCAGTTTCATGTCCCGTCGCCGACCGCACACGGTCTCGCCCAGATAGATCCGTTCCACCGGCCAGTCCGCCGCCTGCGCATAGAAGCTCTCGTAATCCTGTTGGTGCCAATAAAACGGTACCGGTCCCAGGGCCAGTTCCAGCATGCCGATGCCTCCTATTTCCAGCGCCGCTCGTAGGCGCCCAGGGTGGTGGTGGTGCCTTCGGACAGGGCGCTCAGCGCACGTTGCCAGGCCGGGTCGGACTGGAACATGGATGATGTCCGGGAGAGACGGTCCAACGCCTGGCGCCATACCCGGGTGACCTCCCGTACATAAGCGGGACTGCGTTGCCGGCCTTCGATCTTCACCGCGGCGATGCCGAGGGCCTGCAACTCCGGTAGCAGCTCCAACGTATTCAGACTGGTGGGTTCCTCGATGGCGTGATAGAGCTCGTTGTCCACCCGGAAGCGGCCCTTGCACAGGGTTGGATAACCGGCTTGTTCGCCAGGACCATAACGGTCGATGAGCACGCCGTTGAGACGGGAACTGAGACCGCCGTCCCGCTCTTCCCAGCGTACGTGGGCGGCGGGTGAGCAGGCACCGTGGGTATTGGGCGATTCACCGGTGAGATAGGAAGAAAGATAGCAGCGCCCTTCCACCATGATGCACAGGCTGCCGAAGCCGAACACTTCCAGGGCCACCGGCGAAGCCGCCGCCAGCTGTTTTACCTGATCCAGTGACAGCACCCGGGGCAGCACCGCGCGGCGAATGTCGAAATGCCGATGATAAAAATGCAGGGCCTCGGCGCTGGTGGCGGAGCCTTGCACAGACAAATGCCGGGGCAGGTCAGGGTGGCGGCGGCTGGCATACTCGAGCAGGCCCAGGTCCGCCAGAATCAAGGCATCCACACCGAGATCCGCGGCCTGATCCACGGCCCGGGTCCAGAGCGGCCAGCCCTCGTTTTGCGGATATGTGTTGATGGCGCAGAACACCCGGCAACCTTGCCGGTGGGCGTAGTCGATACCTTCCCGGGCCCGTTCCGGAGTGAAGTTGAGACCGGCGAAGCGACGCGCGTTGGTGATGTCCTTGAAACCCATGTAAACCGCGTTGGCGCCTTCGTCCACTGCGGTTTTCAGTGCCGGCAG
>JAESRJ010000377.1 GCA_016764715.1 Kordiimonadaceae bacterium
GTTCAGCGCAACCAGTAATAATACAGCTGTAACGAACCCAGCAAGGCCACCTTTTGCTGTTGCACCTGCTAGCAATAGTCCGGCCGCGATAAAGCCATTAACAGTCTTTAAAATTCCTATAGTTGCAATGTCATTCTCATGGGTCTCAATTTCGCTCTTTAAGTTAGTTATCTTTTCATTTTCCGTCCTAATTTTCTGACTTCGCCGAAAATTCAGCCTAGCGTTGCTTACGGCTATTGCTTCGTCATCTCGAGGTGAAGACATTAATCATTCCATCCTGCAAAATGCAACGTTAGCAGCATGTTGGGAAAGTTTTTTGAGTAGGGTTTTTGGCCCAGGGTAGTATGGCTCAAGTCAAGTTCCCAATCCCCAAATGGATCAGCGTTTCTGACAATATTCCTACCGTATTTTGCCGCCGGGATGCCGTGGCCGATCGCCTCAATTTTATCAAATACTATTTGTGGTATTGGAATGCGGCGGTTTTCTGATGTTTCTTGCTCAGGAATCTTCAAAGTTCCGGCGAAAAAAGCTGCAGCTTCTTTTCCTGTTGTATTTAAAGGACTAGTTGAACCTTGCAAAATTCTTATGTCAACGGCGCGCAATGCAAAATGATCATACGGAATTCCGGCTAAGTGAACAGTTTTTTTAATAGTAAATCTGAAATTCCTGGCATCACGGTGCGTGCTGAATTCTTGTTCATTTTTATATAAAGTTGGTTTGTCCGGTCCCAAAATCTCATTGTTAAACCCGCTCAAGTGCCATGAGAAATTCTCGATTTTCGAAGCTTTTCGGTCAAAAGTGTACAGGACGTTTTTGTACCATATTATTAATTGGTCTAAATACCCCGTGCGAGACAAAGTGGGAACAGGAAATTTAACCTCCTTGTATACCTTCTTGAGACCGTCCACAACGCACCGAGCCCGACGATAACACTCAATTAATTCTACGTTGAATTCCGAAGCTAAAGCAGCGTATTTCTGCACGTAATTTCCGCCACTGCCATCAGTGTTGACGCGGGTGCGAATTTCCTTGTTATACCGGGATATTGATTTGGTAACGTTCTCCCGTAATTCATTGATTTGTTTGTTAAAATCATTCCTTGCATCACTGGCTTCAATTGTTGGTTCGACTACACCCTCTTTTGATGAAGTGCTTTGTGAATTGCCAACGGTGGCTGAAAAATACTCTCGACTTATTCTATCTATAAGTTGCTCATTGATGCGCAAATCCTCTGCCAAACCTTGGTTGTGTATTAGAGAAATAGCCGTGTTTGCCAATGCATGCGCTTCACTACGGATTGATCTGCAATTTGATAAGTGGTCACCAATCGAAAGTAATAAATCGCCTACATGTAGAGGGTTGAACGGGAGGGGCTCTCCACTGTATTTTGTCAAAATAGAATCTGCGTTGATGTCAATGGATTCAGTTAGCTCAGGAAGGCCTTCAGGTGTCATCCATCCGTTTTCCACTAATATCTGTTTGACGTTTAGATTAAAGCTATCATCTGGCATTAGTATTCTCCCTAGAACGAACTTTTTGTTTGAAATTATTTTGAGTAATTAAGATTGGCTGTGCTGTGCGGTATATGCCTGGCCCATCAATCATTTATCCGCAAATTCAGTTTGAAGGTCCCAACGACGCCCGCATGAGCAGTCATAGGCTTTTCATGGTATTCCCCCCCCGAAATTATGAACTCCCAACAACAGGGTTGTACACTTGCACGTATCCGGGAAATGTCAATGTGATCACGGTCACAGTCATGTGTTGCAGGCCTTAAACGATGATGACATCTAAACGTACCAACCAAAATGCCCTTGATGCCACTTTAAGGATCAAAGGGGACCTCGGGCAGTCCTGGCCTACGCAAAATCTATAAAAAATTTCCATATTCACCGTGATCTTCTTAAGGAGCTTTGGGCTTTTCTCCTTAAGGAGCTTTCGCTCGACGGCAGCACGAAAACCTTTCACGCTTTAGATCGAAACCGCACAGCAAGGGCGCTAGAACGATGATCAATTGGACAACWTTTTTCACATCAATTCTCAGCACCCTTGCTGTCTACTTTTTTACAAACTCACGCAACAACAGAAAGTGTGACCATGSAAWTTCTTGAAGAATACGGGCCGACTGTGGCCGCAACCGCTTTGGGCGCACTGTTAGGTGTCGCGGGTCTTGGCCTACTCCTCTATTGGGGTAAAGAGAGCGATGTTGATTTCGCTGAAAAAATCCGCGACGGCCTTGGCGGTTAACCCTCAAATTTAAAGGAGGGTTACTATGCCCGGTCTATCTCGAGATAACGAAAACAAAAACGCCTTTTCAAACATTACCCCTGGCTCGCCTGCGTCAATTGATTTGCCGAGCAACCGCGGCCTAATTCACCGCATCCGCCATATCTACAAAGAAGGCGGGGTAAAGGCTGTTCAAGCCACAATGGAAGCGGCTTGTGCTGGTTTGCTTTTGCAGATTGACGGCCAAGACTACAGCGAATTTAAAGCTGATGATCTGATCATGCTAAACGCGTTTTACGGCTTCCCGTTTGAAGCTGGCTTTTTGGACCTCTATTTACACCAGCCGTTTAGGGCAACCGTGGCCGAGCAAGAAAGTACTAGTTTCGTCCCGTCTGCTCACCGCAACCCGCGCACAAGTTTTATGATTGCAGATGGCCGGGTTGACCCGACCTTGCGTCAGAAACTTCTAACAACGGGCATTGGTACCGCTGGTCGTCAACTTGCGGCGACCCAGCCCGCTCGTGCTCGTAACATGACTATCAAGCATTGGCCTGATCAAATTAACCTGATCTCTACCGGCGCAACACCAACGAAATATCGTTATGAAGGCGGCGGCGAACGTCTACGCGGCATTCACTTTGAAGGCTCGCAGATCACAGCCATTCGTATGCTGGTCAATGAGCAAGAATATGCTTACTGGGAAGACATTCGMGAACTGAATGTTGATCTCGAAAACAACGGYTTYWWTCCGCAACCTGATGTCTGGCATGTCGCCTTYGAAGCTTTGGGCAACAGCGTTMATTCGGCTTATAAYCCGAAYTWCAAYGGTCAGAGAGATRTCATTGATTTTGAAATCTTYGCGARCGATGACACGAACAACGTCACCGTTATTGCGGAGCAATATAACCGGCCTAMGGCCAGAGCGTAAAGGAGGAAACCCATGCCTTTACCCACTGGAATTTTAACTGGTATCGCCAACTCGCCAGCCGTAACGGCTGGCACCCAAGAGGCTGCCGGAGGCTTCTTAAGCTTTCTCGGCACTACCATATCCGCTGGTTTGGAGGGTGGCGTAAATTACCTGTCTGCACTCTCTCAAATCAACTTGCTTGAGCGCATCAATAGTGCGGGTTTGAGTAACACGGCAATCAACACCGCGACCACTACAGCCACCACTAACTTGGCTGCGGTTGGTGCGGGTGGTTCTGGTTTTCTGGCAGACCTTCCCTCGTGGGTGGTGCCTGCGGGGATTGGCGGCATTGCATTCATTGCTGTGCTGCTATTGATCAAAAAATAGCGTGCCGGTTCCCACAAACGCTTTTGGGGATATAGCGGCTGGGGGCGGAGACATCCGCTCCCAAGACGTTCTTTCAACAAGTTTTAAAACTGGCGCTTTTGGCACAGGAAGCGACACCGTAAGCAACGTTGCATACGTGGTGGCCGGTACCGCAATAATTGGATTACTCGTATGGCTTCTTCTCTCAAATTCGAGCCGCTAAGCGCTTTTGATRCRCARGCGGTTATMGACTTCACAGTTCTCGGCAACGCGGAGTTTTACCGCAATGAACATGCCCAGGGTTTGTGCGCGCTCTTTGCGGTACTTGAAAAAAATAAACGCGTCGGCACAGTCCTGTTTTGCTCGGAAACGAAGCCAACCACCAATGAGAAAATATTTACTGTCGTGGCTGCAAGTACCAGTACACGCCGGTCCCTTATTCGCGACGGTAAAGACCTTATCACCGAATACGCCCGTAAAWCCGGCCACSAMACYGTRAARTTYTATACRGRGMGCCCRSAGCTTGCCGCCGCGTTTCTCAAAAWGGGCGCACGCGCCAAGATCACGTGGAGCGTTTAACTCGTGGGAAGCACKCGCAGAAATCAATCYAMCGAGACTAATCAAATTGATAGCCGTCAAATTCATGAGACGATTACCAATATTGATTATGAGCAAGATATCGAAGTCGATAACCGTCAAGACACGGACATCGACATTGATAATCGTCGAACCACGGACATTGATATTCGCGATGAAAGCCAAGGCAATATTTCCAATGTTACCGGCAACGTTACGGTGCAATCYGAAAACGCRAGCATTGCAGCAAGTGCCGCCGCCGCMGCGATAGCMGASGAAGCGGCACGCATTGCRGAAGCTAATGCGCAATTGCAAGCCGATCTGGCAGAGCAACAGCGCCGCACCAACGAAGCGAATGCGSAAKTGCAAGAACGCTTTATTGAAGAACAGCGCCGTGCCACAGAGGCCGCGCTTGAAAGCAATCAARCTGTATCCCTTGCATCAATCGCCGCCGCAGGCCGGGCAAATGAACGCGCCGCCGACGCCATTGTTGATATTTCAGAGGAAGCGCTAGAGCGTAACAGTTTGCACGTTCAAGAAGTGCTGGACGCTGGCAGTAATAATCTGGGGTCCGCGCTGGAMTTTCTCGAAGCGGGCGACGAACAGGACCGCAAGCTTTTGGAGGGTGGTTTTGAYTTSCTTGGTGACACCATCAAGGACGCAAACAAGCTTTCCAGCTCCTCTTTGACGGCGGCGTTTAAATCCACCATTGGCGGCTTTGCGGATGGGCAGCAAAAAACAYTGCTGGCAGGGCTGGGAATATCGGCGGCGCTAATCCTGTTTTCACTATTTAGGAAATCATCATCATGAGCATGACAAACACGCGTAAGGCTTTTGTGGACAGTAGCCGGGCGGTGAGGCTCGTAATGGCTTATTCAGAGCGCCGCATTGTGAACTTGTACGCTGTCGGCAGTGACCTTTACTACGGCGGTGACAGGAATGTACCGACCGATACCGAGAGCGGCGGCATTGTCCGCG
>JAESRJ010000349.1 GCA_016764715.1 Kordiimonadaceae bacterium
CGCCGGGATCACCAGGCGGGCCAGGGCCGCCAGGGTCGCCGGGATCACCAGGGTCGCCAGGATCACCCTGAATGTTGGTGCGGACTGTCCAGGCGCCGGAGGCTTTAACATAAATAGTGTTCACGCCTTCGCGCAGATAGAGGTCGCCGTCGGTGCCAAGGCTCGCGACTGGAACGCTCGTGCCAGAGAACCATTTGTCGCCGTCGGTTCCCGAGATATTGCCCTGCAGTGTCCAGCTGGATGTGCCCGTCTTCAGGTACACATCGCCGGTGTCGGTATCGATGTAAATATCGTTGACCGCGCCTAGCCCGGCCGCAGGCACACCCGCTCCGCTGAGCGCGCTCGACCCTGGGGCACCAGGCACGCCCTGAATGTCGGTGGTGAAGCTCCAAACGCCGCTGAMTTTTTGGTATACYTGRTTGGTRACYGTATCSAGRTAMAGRTCGCCGTCACTGTGGTCGGCATTATCCGGCGCACCGGCGCCAGAGAACCAGCGGTCGCCRTCGGTACCCGAGATATTGCCGCGCAGTGTCCAGGTCGAAGCCCCGGTCTTCTCATACACATCGCCCGCATYGCTATCGATGTAAATATCATTGACRGMRCCAAGGCYGCCCGCAGGCGCACCAGATCCTGYCAGCGCGCTAAAGCCGTTTGTGCCAGGATCACCCTGAATATTGGTGCGGACAGTCCAAGCACCAGAGGCTTTAACATAAATGGTGTTCACGCCTTCGCGCAGATATAGGTCGCCGTCGGTGCCTAGGCTCGCTGCTGGGACGCCCGTGCCAGAGAACCATTTGTCGCCGTCTGTGCCTGCAATATTGCCCTGCAGCAACCAAGTGGAGGCGCCGGTCTTCAGGTACACATCGCCGGTGKCGGCATCGACGTAAATATCGTTGACCGCGCCGAGGCTGCCCGCAGGCGCACCAGAACCACTGAGCGCGCTGGACCCTGGGGCACCAGGCACGCCGTCAAGACCCGCTGCACCAATGAGGAAAGACGAAATCGCTGTCAATCCAGCATTCGGCCCTGTGTCAAAATCTTGCGCTTCGATCGCCGCAATTAGCACGTCGCTTGCGAGAGGGGTAAAAGAAACGCCAACATTATTGTCATCGAACATTTCCCATTGATCAGTCCCGACCCGGACAGGCACCACATGCTGCGCATCCCCAAATAGCCCACCGCTGGGGACAAATGCAGTACCGGGGAAACGACTATTCCTCGCCTCATCTGTCCACATAAGGTAAAAGCGGCCAAAAACACCGCCACTATTTTCTCCGTAAGGCGTTAATATATCCAGCTCTACGGCATTGGGGTAACTAGACGGGTTTGAAGGCAAGGCTGTACCATCCGCCAAATATAGGTTTCGTCCGTCAGGGTGCACAAAGCGTAGCCCTTGAATTCGAATTTCACCAACGTTTGTTGCTGCGCCTGTGTTAGCTTCTTTATCAAGCGTATAGATAAAGTCCGCAGCTCCGCCGCCCACTTGCCCCGGCGAGAAAGACAATGGCAACGCCGAAAGGGCATCAACGCCGCGAATACCTTCAGCCCCCTGATCGCCAGCGCGACTTTTAGAAAGTGTAAACACCTTTTGGATTTCAGTTCCGTCGATAGTTGCCTTCAACGGGAACGTCGCGGTATCTGAAGTCATTGAGCTAACAGAATACACGCCAGTGGAAGCATCAATACTGCCCAGCAGGCCAATTGCAGAACCAATTGAATAAACTACGCCGTTATTTGTGGTGATATCTTGCGTGCCGCGAAAAACTTGGAACGTGCCAACGGCACCATTTAAATTCTGGGACGGAACAATACCACTAGCATTTGCTGCCACGGTATGGGTTTCGTTGGTAAGCAACCCAACAATTGCATCTTCACCACTAGTGCCGTCTGCGCCGTCCTCAAGACGCAAAACGGTAACTGTATCTGAAAGCCCGTCTAGCGCCGCGGTTACCGTTACGTGTGCTGCAGTGCCGAATTCAATTAGATCTAACGCCCTAGACACAGTACCTGCGCCAAGCGTCAAAAACCCTTGGCTTAATCCGGCGCTACTAAAGGCCTCTGCCGTCCAAACTGGTGTACCAGACAGGCTTTGCAMGTTCGCAGTAAAAGTTATGGACTGGTTAACCGGCACTGCGCTGCCCGCCCCATCAAAACTAAACGCCTGCGCGGTGCTCGACAATGACAGTAGTTTGGCGGGAACACCCGTCCGGCTTTTGGAAAGCGTGAATATTTTCACGATATCTGTGCCGCTCACTGTTGCTGTCAGCTGTAAAACAGCCGTATCCACGGACATTGCTGTGACAGAATACACACCTGTAGCGGCATCWATGCTGCTGGAGAGCCCAGGCGCAGGTGCGGACGAATAGACGACGCTGTTACCTACAGTGATATCCGCTATGCCGCGGAACACTTTGAACACGCCTGTAGCACTGCTGAAGCTGCTAACTGTACCGTTTTCAGTGGCAGCCAATGTGTGGGCTTCGTTCGTTAGAAAACCAGACAAAGCGTCTTCGCCTTCTCTGCCATCCGCGAGGCGCACGATGCTGATCGTATCGCTGAAGGTGCCTTCTGACGTTACTGCAGTCGCCGTTACCATAACGGAAACTGCGCTGCCAATACCTGCTACATTCAGTGAACGGGCGTCGTTGTTGGTGCCAGCAAGCGTAACAGAAACAACAGCACCTGCCGCATTGATGCCGGCCGCTGTCCAGATAATTGTATCGCTGATATTCTGTAAGTTKGCTTGGATATCGATTAACTGATTTGCTGGCGCCTCCACACTGTTACTATCAAAAGTGAAAGCCTGCGCGGTTGAAGAAAGCGTTAGCACTTGCGCGGAACTACCCGCTTCAACCAGCAAAATCCAGAAGGCGGCATCTGTTGGCAAAGTCCCCGCTGGCGCATCGACAAACAGCGCGTAACTACTGCCTTGGTACACCACAGCATCGCCGATCTGGTATACGGTCGCGGGATCGAAAACACCCTGTGGCATATTCCGCGTTGCACCTGGCTCAATGGTATCGAGTTTGGTGCCCACAGCGCCAATTACAATCTCTGCAATCGCGGGAACGGATTCCTGCCGCCGCTGRGTGCGGTARACAACRACMACATCRTACGTAGCATCAATGTTCAGTATCCCCGTGATACGGGCGGATTGGCTGCGGCTGTTCACGATTAAGCTGTCGGAATATACTACGTCTTGCTCRTCATCTTCATTAAGAACGGGCACACCGGCCTCATTCAGGATAAGCGGGCCATCATTAGTGACAACCTCATTGTCCGAGTTAAAAATAAGGGGGCTGTCACCCGCCACACGCCTGCGTAGCGACACTTCATATTGCGCTATGCCGTAGGTGCCGCTTGGTTCTGTCCAACTTACGAAGACCGAACGCTGAACGGTGCCGTCAGCGTTGGTTACATCTTCATCTGCTTCGGCAACAACTGTCAGCTCCTCAACGGCTGGCGGATCCAGCCAACGGTCAAGCGTGTAGGGTGTGTTAGTGACAATACCAACTTCCAGCTCAGGAAAGCCGTAAACACTTGGGTCATAGAAAATAAGATCAACGCTAACTTCCAACGTGCGGCTTACATTAATGCGTTCAACAATGAACCGGTTATTTGGCAAGTCTGCTGTGTCAATCGGGGGCCCGAACCCTTTATCCAGGTAAATAATCTCGATAATATCGCCGGGCTCAAGCAGTAGTGCTTTTGAGGCAAGCCGAAGGCCGCGAATACTGGTCATAACCCGGCTTTTACGTACTTTATATTCGGCGTAAGCCTGCGCTCGGTAGGTGTCGGTTACTGAATTAAGCGTGATGTTTGTATGCAATTCCTGTCCGCGGTCTTCATCGCGGTACTGATTGTGGCGGGCGCTGTTCAGCTTTGGCCAACTAATCGTGTCGATTTCGTAGTTTTTGTCCCGATTAGGGAATTCCACTGTAATCCGATTATAGCGCTTCGCGCGCCTGCTCCGTTCAATGTTCCAGTTACCCAGAATGCTATCTTCATCAAAGGTTGCTGCAATCACCGGGTTTGCGGGATCAGATCCGCCGCCCTCAATGATTAGCTTATGTTTGCCGTTCGACCACGGCATATACCAACCAAATTCTTCTAGCAATTTCTTAGTGTTGCGAACTACGCCATCTTTTGGATCAAGAATTATATCGGCAGCATATTTTTTTTGATCGTTAGAAACCTGATAAGGACGAAACCCAGGAGGAAATTCACCTCTCAGAACTTGCTGGAATTCGCCGTCTTCATTATTGATCCAATCGAAATAATCATCTTCAGAGTCTATACCTTCTGTTGTGCGGATGAAGTCTTCGGACGCAATGAAGTTTTCCATCGTCGGAATACCTGGTATAGGTATGCTGCTATCACAATCATTCGCTGCTTGCGCAAAGCTTGGAAGGTCAATGTCATCCTSYGGSGCATTCAGTCCGAAATCTGACATTAGRTAATTAAGCACCACAAGSGCGCGATTGTTAGAAAACTTCCATGTACTGGCGTTGGAAAACGWTTGGCYASTATCCCTAGGGTCATAAACCCTTATGCCAGATATTTCAGCTTCCAGCTCAGGTGTGGCTGTAAACTGCGGCCGYYTAGCMCGGTTAAAAAAGCGAGACCAAGTGTACGCTACACCTGCCCCGCGGTGGCTTGTCCTCCATTCATTTAYTTCACTAGAATTTGCTAGCTGAGAGGCCGCGGATTGMCCGGCACTGCCGAATTTACTGGCCGCTTGGAAAAACCGACGCTTTCTAAAACGCTTATGCACATGAGGGTCACCATCAATCCAAAACCGATGAATAGCTTCAATTTCACCCTGCCCCCACACATCGATACGGTGCAGAAAGTTCTTCTCTTTATGGGTTTCCTCGGTTCGGCCAAATTCATTATTGCCGTATAGGTGATCGTACCCTGGCGCAGAGGTAGGGCTGGAACTGGTACCYACTGTAAGCGGACGTGTTCCAGATTCAGTAAACACGGTGATCGGTTCAACCTTKCGGCGGCCGTAAATAATCGGCAAACCGCGCGCGGCGGCGGCTTT
>JAESRJ010000350.1 GCA_016764715.1 Kordiimonadaceae bacterium
CACGTCAGGCATTGCTACAGTTTCTACTTCCGCCGATATTTTTAGCAATACTACTACCTTTAACGGTGTTACCGCAGGTGTGTTGGCGGACAATGGTGGCGCGGTCAATACAATAAGCGTTGCCGTAGGAGGCCCTGCAGACGGCACCGCTACTTCAGGGGGGAATGTTGGCGTGCGGCCGAATAATGCAGAAGCCGTAATTGGCGGTGACACCTCGCAATCAGTTGGGCACGAGGAGGTGGGCACAGTTACTGGTACGCTGACGATCACCGACGCGGACGGAGCCGCAGATGAAAGCTTCATTGCTCAGACGGTGGTTGGCGCCTTCGGGTCGCTGACGATCGCTGAAGACGGGTCCTACAGTTATGATCTCGCCGAGACGAACAGCACCGTACTGGCGCTGAACAGTGGCGGTGTGCTCACAGATACAATCCAGGTCTTATCAGTGGGCGGTACTAGCCAGATCATTACCATCACCATCGAGGGCACGGAACCGACTTTTGTTGTCACCACTTCGAACGATGATTCTTTTGATGGCGGAGATCTTGCCGCAGAAACGGCTGATGGCGGCGGTTTGTCACTAAGGGAAGCGCTGGCGTTCGCAAATGCAACGTCCGATGCTGATATCATCACCTTTGACGCTAGCCTTTCAGGCAGCACACTGACGCTCACGGGCGGCGAACTGGTGATCAGGAATAATGTGACGATCGACGGTGATATCGACGGCGATAACCGCGCAGATATCACTATTGACGGGAATGGCGCCAGCCGGGTGTTTAATGTGTCAAGCGGCACTAGTACGCTCGACAGCCTGACGATCACTGGAGGAGATGGCACTTTAGGTGGCGGAATATATCTCCGTAGCGGCGCTGATCTAACCGTTGCAAACAGCACTATTACCGGCAACGAAGGCAGTTATGGCGGTGGTATTGCATTGTATAATGGCGCCTTGACTGTGACCAATAGTTTAATCACAGGGAATTCGGCGAGCTTTGGCGGCGGTATTGCTCTAACAGGGGCAAATGTTACCGCGACTATCTCCTCTTCTACGATTACAGCCAATTATGCTCGGTATGCAGGCGGCCTATTTGCCAGCGGTGGCACCGTCACGATTGCAGGGTCTACCATATCAGGCAATTTGCAAGGGTACGATGTCGATAGCCATGGCGAGCAGCTCCATGTTTCGGGCAATGTAACGGTCATAGACAGTATCATCGCCGGTGAGAATGAGAATGGGCTTGGGGCAAATATTGTTAACAATTCGGGCACTATAACATTCGAAGGTGTAAATCTACTTACTGAGGCTTACGCGGGTATTGGTACAATTTATACGTCTGCCAATATTTTCAGTGGCACTACGATCTTTAACGATGTTACCGCAGGTCTGCTGTCGGATAATGGCGGCGCGGTCAATACGATAAGCGTTGTCGTGGGCGGCCCTGCAGACAGCACTGGCATTGCGGGAGCTAATGTGGGAGCGGGGCCGAGTAATACCTTGGCCGTGATTGGCGGCGATACGACACGGTCAGTTGATGAAGATGAGGCTGGCACAGTAACCGGTACGCTGACGATCACCGACGCGGACGGTGCGGGAGAGGAAAGCTTCATTGCTGAGACGGTGGTTGGCACCTTTGGGTCGCTGACGATCGCTGAAGACGGGTCTTATAGTTATGATCTTGCCGAGACGAACAGCGCCGTACAGGCGCTGAACAGTGGCGAGGTGCTTACAGATACAATCCAGATCACATCAGTGGWCGGTACTAGCCAGGACATTACGATCACCATCGAGGGCGCCGCTGAGCTGCTGCCGCCAATTTTGGGTGGACTTAACGATCTTACTATTGCGCCAGGGAATGGCCCGACGCTGATCGACAGCAGTGTTTCTTTTTCCGATGCGGAGGGGGATTTTGACGGCGGAACCCTTGTTGTATCCGGCCTACAGGGCAGTGATGAAATTTCGGTGCAAAACGAGGGTACCTCAGCTGGCCAAATCGGTTTTGATGGCACAAATATTACTTTTGGCGGSACGGTTATTGGCACTGCTGCTGGCGGSCTGGGCGCKTCACTGGTYATCACRTTTAATGCGGATGCAACGCCAGCGGCAATTGAAGCGCTGGTTGAGAACTTAACGTTTGACGACACTGCTGGCACGCCGGGTACCCGTACCCTGACAGTTACAATCACTGACGCCAGCGGCGCAGATGCTATATCTGCGACTTCGGTCTTTACTGAGCAAACGGGAGCTGCAGATTTATTTGCTGGCCTTACAGCGGGAACCACAGATTCTGCGCCTGTATTCGCAGATATCGACGGTGACGGTGACTTGGACGCTTTCGTTGGTGGTCAAGACGGTACCATACGATTTTTTGAAAACACAGGTACTGCCAGTATGCCCGTTTTCACAGAACGGACGGGTGTGGATAACGCTTTAAGTGCTGTTGACGTGGGTTTTGCGAGCTCGCCAACATTTGTAGATCTGGACGGCGATGGAGACCTTGATGCTGTTGTTGGTAGATACGACGCTTTCGGCCCTGATGATGTTGGGCCTAACGTCGCTGGCTTCAGCTATTTTGAAAATACTGGCACCAGCACTAATCCGGTTTTTGTTGAGCGCACCGGTGCAAATAACCCTCTGAACGATGTTAGTGTCGCATCTTATCGCAGTACGCCGGCATTTGTAGATATTGACGGTGACGGCGATCAGGATTTTTTCGCAGGCAATGTATCGGGTAGGATAGTCTTCTATGAAAATACAGGCACTAGTAGCAACCCAAATTTTGTTGAACGCACAGGCGCCAGCAATCCGCTTGATGGTGTCGTCGTCGGTGCCTACGCTGCGCCTACATTTGTGGATATTGACGGCGATGGTGATTTTGATGCCGTCATTGGAGAGAGGGGAGGAACGCTTACCCTCCTTGAAAATACAGGCACAAGCAGTGAGGCGACTTTTGCCGAAGTCTCTGTTGCAAATAGCTCCTTTGGTACTTTTATTGCCGATAATGCCGTTTTATCACGTGCTCACCCAACATTTGCTGATATTGACGGTGATGGAGATTTCGATCTGTTTATTGGCGCGAGCAATGGAAGCGTTAATTTTTTTGAGGCCAGCAGCGTACCGCTACAAATAACCGTTACTTTAACAAACGGTCCGCCGTCTATTACTGGGTTACCGACAGATGTAACTGCAGTTGAAGATGTTGCGACCGCCATCGACCTGTCTGGGGTAACTATAACCGATCTTGATGCAGGCGTTGCAGATGAAATTCTGGTAGTACTTACAGCATCTTCAGGCACATTTGTCGCCGCGGGTTCGGCCGACGTTGTTGTGACTAGTTTTAACAGCAGTTCAGTTCGTATTACGGGAACCGTTCAAGACATCAATACCTATTTGGCCAATTCCTCCAATATTCAGTATTTGAGTGCAAGTGATGCCAATGGCGAAAATGCAGCAACGATCACTGTTACAGCGCAAATAGCTGATGTTAATGCGCCAGATTTTTTCGATATTACCACCTTGGGTACGATTAACGTTGATATTACTTCCGTCGATGATGCCCCAGCTATAACTGGTCTAAACGATGCCGTGACAGTCACTGAAGGCGATGCTCCAGTCCTATTGGATGCAAATGTTGTGGTTACTGATGCCGAAGCGGATTTTGCAGGGGGCACTTTGATAGTATCTGGGTTGCTGTCTGAAGATGTTGTGTCGATTGCTAACGTGGGCACGGGCGCAGGTGAGATATCTTTTGAAAGTGGGAATGTATCGTTTGAAGGTACTATAATTGGAACAGTTTCGGGCGGAACCGATGCAGCCGACTTTGTGGTAACTTTTACTTCGAATGTGTCCACTGGAGCCGTCAACGCCTTAGTTGAAAACTTGACCTACCAAAACATTTCTGACGCACCGACAGAAAACCATGTGATTACTATAAATGTTACGGATGCAGCCGGTCAAAGTTTTGCTGATAGCGCAAACAATTTCATTGAGCGGGTTGGCCTGAATAACCCCTTGGAATCTGTTAACTTGCTTAATGATAGTACCCCCACCTTTGCAGACATTGATGGGGATGGCGATCAAGACGCATTTATCGGATTTGGYGAAKKWNCARTNTGYWKWWWKTRAARATRAWRRNGCWSKNAATTTGACGCAGGTTTCCGGTGCGGGGAACCCCGTTGATGGAATTGACCTAAGCTTCAACAGCAGCCCAACCTTTGTGGATATTGACGGGGATGGTGATTTGGACCTCTTCCTCCAAGGCGGTTTTTCCAGTTCAATAACATTTTTTGAAAACACGGGTACAAATACGTTGCCTGAGTTCACAGAACGAACAGGGACTGATAACCCCTTGAGTAGTATTAACATTCGTGGTGGTTTGTCATTTGTTGATATCGATAACGACGGCGACCTAGATGCCTTTTTTGGTTCAACTGCAGTGGACGGGGCAGTCGGGTTTCTCGAAAACATTGGTACTGTTAGTTCGCCTATTTTTACTGAACTATCAGGAGTGGATAACCCCCTAATAAACGTTACGGTTGCGTCTATCTCAGGGTTTTCTTTCTCCAGTTTTCCTACCTTCGTTGATGTAGACGGGGATGGCGACCTGGATGCCGTGATAGGAGATAGTTTGGGCTTTCTTTCTTATTTTGAAAATACGGGCACGGCCGAAGCCGCGGTTTTTGAAGAAAGGATAGGCGCTGACAACCCATTTAATGGGGTGGTTGTCGACGGGTTTAGTACGCCAGTATTCACAGATGTTGATGGTGACGGCCACTTGGACTTATTTGTTGGCGATAATAATGGTTTGGTTAGGCGTTTTGAACCTGCATCGGATGGCCAGATTACAATTACCGTGAATAATGTGGATGATCCTTCTGTCGTTTCCGGTAGTTTCATTGGTGCTGTCACCGAAGGTAACGATGGCGATGCTGATGTAACAGCTACGGGTGATCTGACAATTACGGACGTTGATGCAGACGACACCCCGTCCTTCGCTGATGTAGCAAGCACTCTTGGCGGTAGTCGCTTCGGT
>JAESRJ010000351.1 GCA_016764715.1 Kordiimonadaceae bacterium
CGTCCACACCGTCAACCGTGAAAGTTGGGCGTGTCGCATCAAACTGAAGATACACAACCTGTGTGCCCGTTGCTGGAGGAGGAGGTGGAGGGGGAGGTGTGCCACCACCGCCACCGTTACCGCCGCCGCCATTGCCGCCGCCGTTACCACCGCGCGCGGAAACAATCGCAAGCATGTCAGCCAGGTCTTTTTTATTGTTCTTGTTGAATTTCCGCGCGCCTACTGTTTGCTCTTCGCGCACTTTAAACTGGCCTTTGCCTTTACCGTTACCTTTGGCACTCGCTGGCATTGCTGCAATCGCTACCCCCGCGATCGCAAGTAAGGATACGCCCATATATCCAAGTTTTTTCATCTGCAACATTTTAGATCAACTCCCATTTAATATCTAAAACTCAAAACTAAGGTGGAAATTGGTACAGGGTTTAGTTGAGCGTAGTCAAACACTAGATTCACTTTTACAAATACCTAGGCTTGTGCCCATACCCGATAGGCGGGATAGGCGTACAGGGGCCCGCATGAAACGATAGTAGACATAAGTATTTGTAATAAAACATATAAATTTACATATATAGACAATGTATTTTCTCCCCCGCACTATTAAGCCGGATACAGGGCCAAAAGATGCTGGCCTTAGAACTGGTGAGGCCATTCCCTTATCAGATGTATTTTGGTGATAACTATAAACTTTAGTTGCAAAATTCGATGAGCATGAATTCCTATACAATAATGCCCTCTTGGAACGGTATTTTAATTTTCGTACGCTAATCGACACTCGGTGCCCCATAAGTACGAATTCTCTGATATGGCGTTTATTCGAAGAACCCGGCCCCATGGCGTGCCCCCCTAGTGTGAAGTACTTTTTTTTCGATATAGGGGAATTTTGGTCAGCTTCTTAGAAGAAACCGAATTCGAGCCGTCCGCTCCAAAGCACTTCTCCACAAAACCCGCTGGATATGTCTTAGACACCATTTTTTCACCCGACTCGCCACGAGTGCAGCCAACTGCCCTCCACATTTCTGGCCGAGTATCTTGACAAGGTCACCTTAAGGGTACATATAGTAACTCAAAGGTTACTTAAAGAACCCCTGAGGTGACATGCAAAAGAAGGTTACACAATGAGTACAATCGACAAACTTGTGAAATACAGGGCCCAGCTCCACATCGCTATGGGGCTTGTAATCGTAGTGCTATGCGGGTCAATCACCTTGCGCCACCTTACTGACACAGGTGGGACATTGAATGACATGGCGCTGTTCGGCAAAGCCGCTGGAAAGTGGTTGGTTTTGGGTGTAGTTGGTCTGTTATTTTGGCTTTCCAGCCATATACGAAAAGCCCGCGCCAACAACACCCTGAACGACGAGCTTACCAAGCATAATCATAATGTAGCAAAAATAGTAACGTACAAAGTTATGACGGGCGTTATGCTTCTGATGCTGGTTACCATGGTGATATTTAGATATGAGCTCTCAGCCCGAGCTGCGCTTAACTTCATGATAATGCTCGCGATCTCTACGCCGATGTTTATTTTCGCGTACCTCGAGCTCAAAAGTGAAGAAGAATAATGGCTATTTTACTTCTCGCACTTGTCGCGGTCACCATGATGATTGTATCCCCAGGCGGTGGTCAGCATCTTAGCACATTATTCATAACCCTATTGTTGGCGCTACCAGCGCTGCTTACGCTCTATTTACTATCAGGATTTAAACGAATGATTTTGGAAAATGCTCATCTGGCAAACAGATTGAAAGAGCTGCGCGCCCGCCACGGTTTTACACAGGCAGCGCTTGCTGAAGCAGTTGGCGTCACCCGGAAAACCATCAATACGGTTGAAAATAATGTCTTTACACCCTCTGCAACGCTTGCTTTAAAACTGGCAACTGCCCTTCAGGTTTCCGTCGAGGAGGCCTTTTACTTGAAAGAGCAGCCCTAACGCAGGCTGCTCAGTTCTGTCTCCATTATTTAGCGCTTGGTTGCTCACCCTGCCTTTATAAACTCAGCGTCTATATTAAAAACAACTTCGTCCCCAATAAACGGTACAAGATGCGTAAAACCAAAGTCTGACCGTTTTATAGAACCAGTCGCATTGAGACCAATAGCAGGTTTTTTAGCATACGGATGCGAGGGAAGAAAACCAATGAGCGTCGCCTCAAGCGTCATATCTTTGCTGATGCCCAGCATTGTCACCGTGCCGTGGATCAGGGCTGTGGTTTCACCAGTTTTCTCTATGCTTTTGGAAACAAATTTGATCTTTGGGAACTTCTTCCCGTTCAAGAAATTTTTGTCTTTTGAAATCTCTTTATCAAACCCTGAGCCTCCGGAATGATCTGTCTTGACGGAGGAAACATTTATGGTAGCGGTCACACTAGACTTTTCGATATCGTCAGCATCTAGATCAATCTTGATATCAAATTTTGTAAACCGTGCATTGTAAAAAGAAAGGCCAAAATGGCTTACTTTCCAGGTTACAGATGCATGATTTGGATCCACTTTATAAGCACCCGACGGCACGCTAAGGTCTGCCGCAGAAGCCGAAGTGCCGACTGCACCAAGAAGTAAACTTGCGCCAAACGCGAGTTTCGCAAATATTTTCACAGTAGTTTCCTTTGATATCCCCAAAATATAAAACACCAGCAACCGAGCTATCGGTCAATCACTGCTGTTCAATTTGTAGGCTATAGATGTCAGCGCCTCTGTCATGTCAATTAAGCGTGAAATAACGACGTGCCGCGTAGGCTGATTGTGCCTTCTTAGGGCGTTCTTTTAGATATGCAAGGCATGCCCAAGGGCTTGAAGCGCGGCTTCCTGGAATCCTTCACTCTGCGTTGGGTGCGCATGAATGGTGCCAGCAATATCTTCAAGGCAGGCACCCATTTCAAGCGCCAGAGAGAAAGCCGCAGATAGTTCAGAAACACCCTTCCCTACTGCCTGAATACCAAGCACCAAGTGGTTATCATCGCGTGCGACTACCCGCACAAAACCAACTTCAGCTTCCATTGTCATCGCGCGGCCGTTCGCCGCAAACGGGAACATGCCAATYTTRGYTTTAYAGCCMGCGGCCTTGGCTTCKTCMGGKGACAAKCCGCACGTCACRATCTCAGGGTCTGTGAAACACACTGCTGGAATAGCAACTTTATCAAACGTACGGTTATGGCCTGCGATAATTTCCGCCACCATCTCACCCTGCGCCATTGCGTGATGGGCCAGCATTGGCTCGCCTGTCAGATCACCAATTGCATAAACACCGTTCATTGATGTTTCGCATTTRTTATTRATAGCAACCACACGTCCAGCCATGGTCAGATCCAGACCTTCTAGGCCACAGTTTTCTGTTTTCGCGCGCCGACCAACTGTTACCAGAATTTTGTCGGCATCGATGATCTGCTCTTTACCGTCTGGCAGCTCAACAACCAGACCGTCTGCGGCTGCGTTGGTGCCTTTGGCTTTGGTATTCAACAATACTTCGATGCCTAGCGCCTTCAAGGAGGCCACCACTGGTTTGGTCAGCTCTTTATCATACTGCGACAGAATTGAAGGCATCGCTTCAACGACAGTGACCTTGCTGCCCATTTTCGCGTAGGCCGTACCGAGCTCAAGCCCGATATAGCCGCCACCAATTACAACAAGGCGCTCAGGCACCTCTTTCAGCGCAAGGGCTTCGGTGCTGGAAATGATAGTGCCGCCGTACGGCAGGCTCGGAATTTCAACAGGCACACTGCCAGTGGCGAGAATTACATTCTCAGCTTTGATTGTAACTTGGCCATCATCCGTTTCGACAATGCAGGTTTTACCGTCCTGCATYACGCCCCAGCCAACAACCAGTTGTACATTATTCTTCTTCAGCAAGCCCGTGACGCCTGCATTCAACCGGCGAACGATGCTGTCTTTCCACTTGATTGTCTTGGACAGATCAAGCGTTGGTTTCTCAACAGAAATACCAAGTTTGTTCTTGCCCGAGAAATGCACGACCTTTTCGAACTCGTCTGCAGCGTGRATGAGYGCTTTTGAMGGAATACAGCCCACGTTCAAACAAGTGCCGCCTGGCGCTTGCCCGTCAACGATCACTGTATCAAGGCCAAGCTGACCCGCACGAATTGCCGCAACATAGCCACCAGGGCCAGCGCCGAGCACAAGCACTTTACAAGAAATGGTTTTCATCGATTAGCGCTCCTCAGTTGCACAAACATTCTAAAACAAGTCACTAAATGACAGTTTCAATTATCGGGTCATCCTCAAGTCCAAGGATTACTTCTCTTTTTTCCGTTGTCAGACAAAATCGGTTTTTGTCTATCCAATGCATGCCGATTACAGAATCCATACAATCGTCGTCATAAGGGTCCGAACGTATTTCTTCGACATACGACAAGACATTGCTAAACAAGGCTCTCTTAAGAGGTCTGCGCTCGACCGGGTTATCAACACATTCCAACAAAAAACGACGATTGTTTACGTCGTAATTCAATGCACTGATATAAGGCGAACAACCCTCAAGAAATTTACTCGTCAAATCTGTCATTTCTCTACTACCGAGCAATGGCACTACCGCTCCATAAACAGCGTGGCAGGGTTCTCAAGTAGCATGCGGATGCGCTGAATAAATTCTGCAGCGTCCCAGCCGTCCACAATGCGGTGATCAAAGGATGAAGACAGGTTCATGATCTTGCGCGGTACAAAACTGCCGTCCTGGTACACAGGCCGCACCGCGATCTTGTTCACACCAACAATCGCCACTTCAGGGCTGTTTATCACCGGCGTAGAAACCACACCGCCCATCCGGCCAAGGCTAGAAAGCGTAATTGTAGACCCGGTTAGCTCTTCCCGGGTGATCGACCCATCCCGCGCTGCATTTGCAAGCCGTGTTACTTCATTGGCTAAACCGTTGATATCCAGCGTTTCCGCGTGGCGAATAACAGGCACCATCAAGCAAGCCATCAAATTATGTCGGGCAATGTTCTTTGTTATGGTTAGCATTCCTATAGCAGTTCCTGTTCCAAAAGCTTCTTCTAAGCTTCCGTTTGCAG
>JAESRJ010000352.1 GCA_016764715.1 Kordiimonadaceae bacterium
TCCATGCGCCCGTGGCCCTGCCAAATTCACTGAACGCCAGCGGCCATGCATCAATATAGGCCACTTTCACGGCACAAGGATCGCACGGCTTGGCTTGGTTCTGAGCCTCCGCAGCAACGGACAACATCAGCAACGGCCCAACTGCAAACCAAACACGTAACGACATCTGAAATAGCCTCATAGGCATCCTAAATTCTATAGCGTACGCTTACGTTAGGGAAAAACCCGTACCTAAAATACCGAAGGAACATTAAGGGTTTGCGAATGACTAGCCAGGCAACAGGCAATCGATTTTTCATCCCTCAATTGCTCGCCTAAAACTCAAGTCCATGCTCAACAAAATCGTTTTTCGCAACTGTGCCAGGCTCAGCGTAGTCAATAAACATTAAGCCCAACACATGCTTGATATCTGATCCTTCGCTGGCCAAAAGCGGCTGGGCGCTAGCTTGCACTACCAATTTGGGCCGATTTTCCATCGCAACTGTCTGGCACATATACAGCGTTCTATTCTGTTCGATGCAATGACTATACCCAGCCAGCACATTGACAGACTGCGGGCCATGGGTAATCTCGTCCATATAGTGGCCTTTAAGGCCGGCTCTCAGGCTGCTATCGATTGCCGTCCCGGTCAAATGAACACGGAACCTGCCGCCGTCCGCATGGTCGAGTACATAAATGTGCGACCACATTAACGGGGGGATTTCCCTGATGTTAAAGTCATCAAAATAGGCTGGCACTTGTTGATGAAAAATTTTCATCTCGTCTCGGTGGTCTGATGTTTTATATAGCAAATCCAACATACAGTATTATTCCGTTTCCGCGCTTCCAAAAGATTGCCTAGCCACCGTCCATGCTGGCTATGGCTTCAGCCTACTTTAAAATCATAAATTGTCTGCTAACGGGTAAAGATCGCGGTTTTCGCGTGTAATTCTATCACCCAAGGCCTGAAACACGCCACTTGCTTCTTGTTTGAAGCCCGGCTCATTCTCGGCGATTTGTTTTAAGGTCCTCCAGCGGTTGCTAAATGCCATGTAAGTCGCGCTTAAATCCCCCATCTCCGATTGGAACTGCACCGCACGGGCAGAGGCATCTGCATTGCCGCTGTTGATCATTCGAGGATACAGGGCCTTATCTTCCTGCACTAAATGGATCTTCAGTTTCCCTGTAAGCCTTAGAAKCGGGCCGTGCACTTTAGCCGCCAATTCCCCGGCGGTCGCCGACTTCATATGCTTCTGGATCTCTGTGACTAGGCCCAGCATTTCGTTATGCTGACGGCGAAAGTTCGTAGTTGTGCTCATTTACTGTCTCCCTATTTTCCACCTCACGAGAAACCTAAGCTAGAAACTCTAAAGATGTATTAAAAATATATAATATTAGTCGTTTGTCGCAAAGAAAAACGATATTTTAGCCGGCTTTTCCATGAATACGGATGGCTTGCCCCGCAATGTGCATACCTCAAAAGCCGTAGACTTGGGACACTGCCACCGACGGGGGCTGTTTCGGCTTACTGGAAAGATAGTAGAACTTGGCACTGAACTCAGTGTGCCGGCCGTCACCAACAGTTTCGCAAACATTGCCACTCCTACATGAAAGGAGAGAGGTCAGACTGTAGGTAAACTTTGAACGCATATACTGGTGTTTAGAACCCTCAATACTAGCCAAACCTAAACACAAGCATTAAGGTCTTTTCCTGTTAGGAAAGTAACCGGGAGGGACCAATGAGCAGTGTATTTGATCCGGAAGGCACACGCCTTCCCATTAAGGTGGACAGCACGTCAAACGGCGAATTTGCGCCGGAGNCCCCTGCCCGAACGGCAAATCATTGCCAACGCCGAAGCCCACAAGGCCGTTGGCGAGGCCGCAAAGCGCACGGGCGCAAGCCGGCGAAACTTCCTAACCAGTGTCTGCGGCGCAGCTGCCACACTCGCCGCGTTCAACGCAGTGAATGCCAAGCTTGGCCACACTGGCGGTGCCTATGCGCTTGATGCAGAAGCACCCTTCGACAAAGCCGCCGCGCTTGATGCGCTGGGCAAAAAAGAATTTATTTTCGACGTGCAGGGGCATTTTGTGAACCCTGAAGGCTCCTGGCTTGAAGGCTTACCCGACCGCGTCAAACCGCTTTCGGCCTTCCGCGGCGCGAACACATGTATAGCTGCCGCCCTATCAGAAAGCGATAATGGTCGCGATTATCTAACCTGCCTAAATGCGGACAGCTTTGTTAAAGATGTGTTCCTCGACAGCGATACAGACATGATGGTGCTAACCTTTGTGCCCTCTTCCGCTAGCCGCGAACCTCTGACGATCACCGAGGCTGAAGTGACGCGCAAGCTGATTGATAGCATGGAAGGCAACCACCGTTTACTTGTACATGGCCGCGTCAACCCCAACCAAGCGGGCGATACTGACCGCATGGAAATGCTGGCGAAAGACTTCAATGTAAGCGCCTTTAAAACCTATACCCAGTGGGGCCCAGACGGAAACGGCTTCTCGATGGCTAGTGAAGATGTGGGTATCCCCTTCATCGAACGCGCGCGGTCGCTCGGCGTCAAAAACATCGCTATTCACAAAGGCCTGCCTTTTTCCCGCACACGTAGCTACGAATTTAGCCTCTCGGACGACATCGGCATTGTTGCCGCCAAATATCCAGATATGAACTTTCTGATCTATCATTCCGGATTTGACCAACAAGTAACCGAAAGCGAATTCGAAGCAGGCAGCGGCAAGGCGGGGGYAGACTCGCTTATTCAGTCCTTAATGGATAACGGCATCGGCAAGCACAGTAATGTTTATGCTGAACTTGGCAGCACATGGCGGTTCCTGATGCGTGACCCTGACCAAGCCGCCCATGTCATGGGCAAGCTAATGAAATACATGGGTGAGGATAATATTCTGTGGGGTACCGACAGCATTTGGTACGGCTCCCCGCAGGACCAAATACTCGCGTTCCGCAGTTTCCAAATCTCCGATGAGTTCCAACAGAAATACGGCTACACTCCGATATCAGCCACGGCAAAAGCCAAAATATTTGGCCTCAACGGCGCGGGGGTATACGGCATCAAGGTGCCTGAGGTGATCAAACACGCCAGGACAGATATTATCTCAGATGTACGTCAGCTATATGCCGAGGCACCAGACCCGCATTTCAATACCTACGGCCCCAAGAACCGCCGCGAATTTATGGCCTTCCTTCGAACCGAAGGAGAGCCTAGGTAGCACTCAACTTGGCCCCTACTCGTATCACCGGGTGTTAATCGGGTGTCGTTAACGAAAGTGGTGTGCCCCATTGGGAACAGCAATATTGGTGCGGGCATGCTGCTGCACCAATAAACTATTGTCAGGCATAGAAACCCAGCCCAACGGGCCAACCGAATTCATTCCGACCACTTGAGAATAGCCCCAGCCCTTAAGCTGCCCTTAAAACGCATTCTTCCTTCTGAACAAACAGATTTTATGGTCGTGTTAGCGTCAAACTGCTATAAAGTCTGGCTAACTTTATCCCCAATATAAAACGGAACCCTATGAACCGCCCAACCTCAATGAGCAAGGAATGCACCACTGGGTTTGACGAGCAAACCCTTGACGCGATTGCTGATGCTATTAGCAAACACGGCTATGTCATTCTGCCCAACGCGTTGGACACGGATTTATTTGAGGGACTGCAACGCCGTGTAAAGGGCTTCACCGCTTCAGACTGGAAAGCCGCTGGCATTGGCCGTAACCGTGAGCATCAGTTGGACAAACAGATGCGTTCTGACAGCATTCACTGGTTTACTGGCCATGACGCGTCAGAAGACGTTTTCATTGATGCAATGGAGAGCCTGCGCACTGGCCTCAACCGGCGCTTGTTCCTGGGCCTTTTCGACTTTGAAGCCCATTTCGCCGAATACCCCGAAGGCGCTTTTTACGTGAAACACATTGATGCACTGAGAGGCCGCAGCAACAGGGTTTTGTCTGTTGTGTATTATCTCAATACTGATTGGCAACAAGCCGATTCTGGCGAACTGCTGATTTACTCTGATGATAAAGGCCTGCCCGTCGAGCGAGTGCTGCCCGAAGGCGGAACATTGGTTCTTTTTGAAAGCGAACGGTTCCCCCATGAGGTGCTAGCGGCGAACCGCCCCCGGCACAGTATCGCAGGGTGGTTTCGAATTAACGAAAACAGCTGAAAAGCGCCGGAAAAGCGCCCTCCAGCCGACTTTCTTAATCCCTCTAGCCAGCTTGTAAAGCTGCAAACAAGCGCTTGATGCGTTTGGCATTCACACCGATATCGCTGCCTGCAAACCGAGATACTGAGCGCGCATCGACAGTAGCCTTACCGCCGTCCGCTGCCACTACACGCAGGACCAAATCATCTTTGAAACGGAAAAACCTTGTTGTTTCAGTTGCTTCAAAGCGGCCTGTCGCGCCGTCCGCTACGGCAACCTCCCAACCGAACCCTTTTGCCGCGGCCTCTGCCTTGGCAATTACATCAGCCACGCTCATATCAAGCGTGATGGATTTAAGTTCTGGATAACCATTGGCATGCAAATCGCGCCAATCATCTTCATTTGGATTATCAGGAGAAAGCGCCGTGTATGTCGGGATATTGTCCAAGTCCGTTGTAGCATCATGAATTGGCGGTACGCTCAGCGCTGCGCCTAACTGCGCCATCATCATCATTGCCAAGCCACCGCATGCAATAAAGGAAAGGCCAGACAATGCGCCCTTACCCAAGCTTCCTGCTCTAAACGCGCTCACGCTACTGGTGATATTCACCAATGCAAAGCCCACCGCTGAAAAAGCTGCGAACCGCAGCATTGTGAAGGCTACGCCGATAGACCACCATTCGCTGGAATAGCCAAAGCCCGCGAGCAACGCGACAAAAATTGTCAATGCAGCAGCCGCAATTGCGAACATGCCAAAGGACGCCTTCTTCTTGTCCCATACAAGCGCTGATACGCCGAGCGTAAGCAACACAACTGCCGCGAGCCCGATGAACAAGCCCCCCTGCTGGCCAAAGCCTACA
>JAESRJ010000006.1 GCA_016764715.1 Kordiimonadaceae bacterium
AGTATTCCCGGGCGGCGTGAAATCAATCACCACATCCGCCTGCTCAAAAACCTCTTTGGCATTATCGGTGACAGTACCATCCGCACCGCCCAGCGCGTCGCCGATTTGCGGGTGGCCAGCAACTTCTGAGCCCGCGCACACAACAGCCCCGTCGGTGGCGGCAATGGTGTCGGTTATTGCCCGGCCCATGCGCCCAAGGCAGCCTAYTATTCCGATTTTWACCGTSGTCGTCATATATAAAATACCTRCAGAYMMTCTAGGCTTCCTGCGTACCACGGYWGMAGACCAAAAGAAAAGGCYCGCCTGTAARGGCGAGCCAWTAAATCACRGCAWTGGTAAWCGRCTAGAAGYGTTTGGTGACATCAATGCCCCAAACRCYRGGGYCMGTCGGCCGRGTWACGGCTGCACCAAAGCTATCAAGGCCAAAGCCGCTGATGCGTCCGGCATAGCGGTTACCGAACAGGTTGGTGGCAAAAACGGACACGCTGAGGCCCGCGTCTTCACTAATCCACCCCACACGGGCACTGGTGATGTTCCGGGCATCGCCTGTCTGGAACGACACACCTGAGAAAGTAACCGTGCCGCATRCCTGCCTGGAAATGCATTCACCGTTGAGCCGAACTTTGCTGGTATAGCTGTGATCGACATGAAAATTCAGCACRCCGTTRCCAGAACCAAGCGTATAGGCATAGTCAGCACCGAAGCTTACGCGTACGGAAGGTTCCCCTGTGGGGTCACCGCCCGCAGATCTGCCGCAGCCTTCTGTGCACACGATATCCTGATAAGTACCGTTAGAGAACAATTGAAGGCCCGGCGCTGCAGCCCACAGCAATTCAAAATCAATTCCTTTGCCTGAAAGGTCATCGGTTACCGTTAAAAACTGCGGGATTGAACTGGTGCTGCCCGAGATTAACCGTACATCCTGACGGTCATTATAGATATAATGCCACAGCGCGATATTAGCGCGCACACTGTTATCCAACCACTGCGACTTCAGCCCAAGTTCGAAGTTCGATACAGTTTCATTCTCGAAAAAGCTGTTTATTTCCAGCGTATTGAAACCACCTGCTTTATAGCCGCGCGTGAAAGAACCGTAGATGATGGCATCGTCCGCAACGCGGTAATCAAAAGCCACGCGSGGGCTTAGATTGTTCCARSYRCCSGTSCGGGTAAAGGCGCGGCCTTCACAMACWGGGTCSGGMCCWGMRCTRTCATCRCAGACACCCGTATCGAAGATWAGGTCRCCRGAAGASGTYGGGCTRAGCAGYTGTTGGAAAATCGCTGTWAGCARYTGCTGTTGYARRTCRGCCAGATTGCCAACACCCGGCACATTTAGCTGATCGCTGCCTTCAATGGAGCGCAGATCATTAAACCATGTCCACGTTTTGCGGTCATAGGTATAGCGTAAACCGACATGTATATTCAGCCTGTCGGTCGCGGAAAAGCTCGTATCGGCGAAGGCCGCGAAAGCTTTACTGATACCGTCACCTTCAAACTGCTCGGAGAACAAGCGGCCACTGAACGTAGTCCCGATCGCATTTGCTAGCTCTTCAAGGGATTGGCCGTCCAGCGGAGATCCGGCGAAGGCCGGGTTGATACAATCAAGCGGTAGATTATTGAAGCTGATAAAGCCGCCMAGCGARTCKAGGAAAATACTCTCACAGCCATTAATGCCGTCAGCCGGGTTAAACGCCAACGCCAACACGCCCGGCGTAACACCCAGGTTATACAGCGTTCTATCAATGCTGTTTGTGGTSGCGTTYACCACGGATATYTGCTCRGCTTTYTCGTARAAGAARCTGGASCCCARTGTCCARATAAARCGRCCATGCTCRCCGNTTMAGNCGCAGTTCCTGATAATAGCTTTCGTTTTCTTCGACATTATCYGTYGCKARAAAGAAATTGATATCAGCCGTRCCGTCATCRTCCTGCAGGTTATTACTGSTGAACTGTTTGAAGGCAGAAAGCGAYGTAAGYGTGCCCCARTTGAAATCATGGGTGATGTTGAGCGTTACCGCATCCAGRTCACGSCGTTCCTGCCCGCCGCTTATATCGCTGGAGACAGGTCCAAAGGGGTTTACACCGCCCGGGCTATCGGGACCCGCGAAAAAATCAAAAGCCGCATCGGGGTTAGACGACACATAGCCAAACTGGCCAAAGCCCGCGTAAATCGCACCGAGCGGGATTGCAAACAGTTGCTCAAGCGGTGTATCGCGATCAATAGGCAAACCGAACAGCGGCGCGATACCCGCTAGAAAAGCGCCGTGACCAGGTAAATCCCGAACCGTCTCAGCGCCTATTGGCGYGCGCTGTGWGCCGTTTGCCAAACTTACRATYGGCCGGTCTTCGTCTTGGTCWGTGYGGTCAAATTCGTAGSTGAGGTTAATATTGGTGCGGTCTGATGGTTGCCAGCGCACTTGAAAGCGGCCGGTTTTATTATTTTCACGGCCGTATTTTTCGCCAGTGAAGAAATCTTCGGCAAAACCGTCTTGTTCGTTGAAAAGGAAGTTTRCACGCACCGCYAAATTCTCTGCAASCGGCACGTTAAGCACCACATCAAACTGACGTTTATCAAAACGGCCATAGCGCAATTTCAGCTGGCCGCTGAAATCTTCAAAATCCGGCTTATTTGTATGGATCGAGATGGCACCCGCCGCCGCGTTGCGGCCAAAGAGTGTTCCCTGCGGGCCTTTAAGCACTTCGATACGAGCAATGTCGCTGAAAAACACAATCGCAGCCCCAGAGCGTGACGAATACACTCCGTCTATATATACACCGACCGCAGGATCTGTGCCCACACCGAAATCGTCCGTTTCTATCCCACGAATTTTAAACCGAGGCTGAGTGACCCCTGTAACCTCCAGGCCTGGCGTATAGGCGTTGAGGTCTCGCAGATTTTCCGCTGCAATTCTTTTTAGGAAGTCGGCGGAAAAGGCAGTGAGCGTAATAGGCACATCCTGCTGGGATTGCTCCCGTTTTTGCGCCGTTACTATAACCTCTTCTAAGGTGGGTTTGGTTTCGGTATCTTCAGCYGCAAGTGCTGCCGTAACCCCAGTTAGCACCAACAGACTAACGCTTGTTTTAAGCGCTGCCTGAAATAGCCTAGCCGTCATATCTCGCCCTTTTCGCTTATCACCCTGTTTTCAACAAGTTGATATTGCTACTCTTTTCCCCACTGACAAGCATTTAGCTCGTTTAGCGAGCAGTTTCAATGAAGCTAGGGAATTTGGGATTATTTTTCTTGAGTTTTCTCAAGGTTATTGATCCATTCTCTGATCAAAGCGGCTCCTTCAGTATGCACGACCGACCGACCAACCTCCGGCATCATGATGCCGGGGTCCGTTGAGAGCATGCGGTAAAGTAGGATTGATTTATCTGCATGACCGGGATCAATATCAAATAGCAAACCGCCAGACCCGCGCCCGGCGGCCACTGGCCGTTTTCGCAGACCCCACTTTACAGGCATGTTTTCGCCGTACGTTAAGAAAAGCCCGGAGTTGGACGCTGGGCCCTCCGCCCGGTGACAGTGTGCGCAATTGATATCAAGATACGCACGCGCWCGCTTTTCAAGGCTGGCAGCTGTGTTCGAAAAGGCAAAGACGGAAGGCGCTTTTGCTGGCTTCGGGGCATGGTMCAAAAGCATGTTTTCCGACCAATATTCCAGCTGGYYTTTTGTGCCCGCTGCGTAAGAGTAGAAACGGTTGAGGTTGCGGGCCTTGGGGCCAATGGGCGTAATGATTTTATTCAGGCTGTGGCAGCCTTTGCACTGGTTCTTATTGGGGACAACATATTGAGTGTTTCGGCGCTGCCCTGCAGCGTCGATCCACGAAACCGGCAATGTTTTACCGGCAACCTTAAGCACAGCGTCTGTTTGTGCTTCGTTCCACACATAGGCCCATGCGTTCCAGCCTTTTTCCTGACGAATTAAAAGCCGCGTTTCAATCAGGCGGACACTTTCTTCAGGCTTTCTAAAATCGGCTGGGTAGGCAAACGTTTTAACCAAAACGCTGCCCCTAGGAAAATCAAAGGCTTCGGTTGCATGGTACAGGGCGGAAGCACCAGACGGCACATATACAAACCGGTATTTCACTGCATAGTCAGAGAATAAGGCCTGCTGCAAGTCGTAAGGGTGAACATGCTGGCTCGGCGTTTGGTCTTGAGGCGATGAAAACAAGCCGTAGGYACTTAACAGTTTGGCAGGCCGCGCCAGCATCAAAGCCTCGTCGTTTACAGAACTCTGGGCAGTTGCCGCTTGCGGTAAAGCAAACAACACCGCACAGAGTAAAGTTGTTAGGAACGACACATTACTCCGTGTCATTATTTGCTGCCTTTATCCTGAGGTAATATGATCGGAGCCCGCGGGGCAATGGATCCYGGGTAATCTGTGATGTCGCGGTTGATATCAGCGTCCCACGGAACGATCAGGTCATAAACATATTCGAGGCTGGCAAAAGTCGTGCCTTCGGCTTCTTTAATGTGAAGCGCATCCTCACTATCCGGCCCAAAAAAGGCAGACCACACGCCGTCAACGGCACCGTCCCAGACAATATCAGGCACTGGCAAACCGGTTTTAGCGGCGATTAGGTCTTTCGCGAGACCGTCCGGGTCCCAACCACCACGGCCATAAATATTGTCGTGAATGTATATATTCTGCGGCAATGGGTTAAAATCTGGGTCATCGTAAGCATCGGCGTACGCAACAATTAACATATTAACCGAAGCGTTTCCRCTCACTTCATTGCCGAACACTTCCACATCGCGGTTTGACATCACCATAATACCAGTGCCGCGCGGCACGCCTGCCACAATGTTACCCACAGGGGCGAAGTTGGCTACATCGTTGTCGATTGATTTATTGTTAAACACACGAATGGAATGGCCGCCTTTTTGCGGCAGGTTCGGCATATCAAAAATGAGAATACCCCCAGTATTATGGGTCACGATATTATTGTACACATCAGCGAAATAGCAGTTTTCAATCTCAATACCGGCAACATTGTGTTCCGCACGACTATTGCGCACAATGATGTTACGGCTTTGCCCTACGTATATTCCAGCGTCGGATGCGCCGATCACCACGGCCCCGTCCACCAGCACATTTTGGCTTTCAACAGGGTATATTCCGTAGGCACCGTTTGTTGATTTTGGCCCGCCCGTCCATTCAACGCGTATTTTCACAAAAGACACCACATCGACGCCTTTGGTTTTAATACCGTCCCCTGGCGTATCTTCAATGGCAAATCCTTCAAGCCAGGCCCCGTCAGAGGTGATAAGCAACCCTTCCGATCCGCTGGTTTGCCCTGCGAAGGACAATATAGTTTTATCCATACCAGCGCCTTTGATGGTGATGTTGGCTACATCCAGCGAAAGCGCATTAGTAAAATGAAAGGTTCCTTCCGGAATTAGGATCGTCGAGCCCGGCTCGGCAAGAATGAGCGCTTCCTGCAACGCTTCCTGTACATCACCCGATACATCAATGGTGATGGTGTCAGCGGCGTGCGTTACCACGGCGCAGCAAGCAAAAGCCAAAGAAAAGGCCATCATTCTGAATATTTTTATCATCATCTTCCCCTAATCATCCCAACACGAAGCGTCATTTTCGCCGCAGGTAACTGTGCTGCTGACACAGGTTTCACCTTTCTTCTTGCCTGATTGCAGGCGAAAGGTCAATAAAAATGAAACAGTTTCACTTTCTAACAATTTGCGCTATGGTTAGCGTCGTGGCACATGACACTGTGACTGCGAGCAAGGGCGCACTCTAAATTTTATGGCTGAAGATATGGTGAAGACCAAAAAAATACCAAAGCAGGCACGGGCAAAAGCGCGTATTGAAGCCATTCTGTCCGCGACCGATGCCTTACTGCGCTCGTCACTGCCCGGCGACATTACAACAACGGCAATCGCGAAAACTGCGGCGATCCCTGTTGGGTCTGTCTACCAGTACTTCCGCGACAAAAATGATATTCTTGAGCAACTTTATGCCGAAGCGTCGGCCCAGGTGGAAGAGCAGGTCACAGCTGAACAAACTGCCCTAGACCCGGCACTTGGCTTCGACCATATCAACAGAACGCTGCTTCAATGCTTTTGGCGAACTGCACGAGCGCATCCAACCTTCGGCGCGCTGACGCGCTGGGCAAACCGCGAACATAGTTTCGTCGAAGTCACCCCAGGAACGGACRGCAGYCTAGCCCGGCTTATTATGCGGACCTTTGAAATAACAGGCATCAGCTTCGCGGCCGAGCGACAAGACGCCGTTTTGCGCGTCTCGGTAACGGTGGTWTCKGCRATYGTSGATATTGCSTTTGAAGAAGAAGATGCCGATAAAGCGCAAACCCTGATCGATGAACTGGCRCTTTTACTGTCACGGTATCTGGCATAAACGGCCAAGACTAAGCAGATAGCACYCATAAAAATGGGCCGYTCAGTTTCTGAACAGCCCCTTATTCATAGAAATACTCTAGCGTTTAGTCAGTCAGGTCTTCCCATAAGTCTTTTACTTTAGTGAAAAATCCGTCCGACCGAGGGCTCACAGTATCGCCACCCTCCGCAGCAAATTCTTCAAGTAACTCGCGCTGGCGTTTGGTCATGTTAACMGGTGTTTCYACCACMGTTTCAATRATCATRTCMCCAACAAAGCCACCGTTCAGCTCMGGCATMCCYTTRCCGCGYAARCGGAACTGRCGSCCWGACTGAGTACCATCAGGAATTTTAATGCGTGCTCTACCGCCACCGATAGTCGGCACTTCAATCTGCCCCCCAAGTGCCGCTTTCGACATAGGGATAGGCACCTGACAATACAGCATGTCGCTATCACGCTTGAAAAGCGGGTGCGGTTTGATCGTCAGGAAAATATAAAGATCACCCGAAGCTGCACCGCGGGTTCCAGCTTCACCTTCACCCGAAAGGCGAATACGCGTGCCTTCTTCAACACCTTGCGGGATTTTAACCTGCAGCGTTTTTTCTTTGTTGACCGTACCAGCCCCTCTACAGGTTTTGCACGGATTGCTTATGATGCTACCTGCCCCGCGGCATTTCGGGCAGGTACGTTCCACCATGAAAAAACCTTGGTTCGCGCGCACTTTCCCATGCCCACCACAGGTGCTGCACACCTCAGGCTTAGATCCTGGCTCAGCGCCAGAACCGTTACAGGGATCACAGCCGACCGAGGTCGGAACAGTGATCGTATCAGTTTTGCCTGCAAAAGCATCTTCAAGGCTGATTTCCATATTGAAACGAAGGTCGCTACCGCGCCCAGCCTGAGGGCCGCGCCGACGTTGGCCGCCACCGCCCATGAAATCGCCGAAAAATTCTTCGAACACATCTGAGAAATCAAAACCGCCGCCACCAGGGCCTCCGCGCCCGCCGCCGCCCATGCCGCCTTCAAAGGCAGCGTGGCCGTACCGGTCGTAAGCTGCGCGCTTTTCCGGGTCCTTCAGAACCTCGTACGCTTCGCCCATTTCCTTAAACTTCACTTCAGCCGATGCGTCGCCTGGGTTACGGTCCGGGTGATACTGCATTGCGGCTTTGCGGAACGCTTTTTTCAGCGTGCCCGCATCGGCATCTYTRGCGATACCTAGCAAATCATAATAATCTTGCTTCGACATTTGCGGCTACTCCGCCCCTTCACACAAGTAACACGTGATGGGCTCTAGTAAAGTGGTGGCCAGATAACAGGACGCCGTCTCWAACGCWAATTAGARACGGCGATCTTTTTAAATGGCRTTAACRGCCACTTTATTTTTTGTCATCATCTTTGACTTCTTCAAAGTCAACATCCACTACATCGTCGTCGCCAGCWTCAGCTTYTTTCGCTGCWGTATCAGCTTGCTGTGCTTCGGWCGGTGCTTCCGCRNCNNCCTCCTGGCTATCTTTGTAGATCTGCTCACCAAGCTTCATTGAKGCTTGRGCCARCGCTTCAGTTTTGGCGCCAATRTCAGAAACATCATCGCCTTCAAGYRCTGTTTTCAAGTCRGCCATTGCAGTTTCAATYGCTGTYTTRTCCTCGGCRCTTACYTTRTCACCGTGYTCAGAGATGCTTTTCTCTGCAGTATGGATCAACGCTTCGCCYTGGTTTTTAGCTTCAACAAGCTCTTTACGGGCTTTATCAGCGTCAGCGTTTGCTTCCGCATCTTTTACCATTTTTTCAATATCATCGTCCGACAAACCACCAGATGCCTGAATACGGATCTGCTGCTCTTTGCCTGTACCTTTGTCTTTCGCGGTCACATTAACAATGCCGTTAGCGTCGATATCGAAAGCCACTTCCACCTGCGGAACACCGCGCGGTGCTGGCGGAATACCAACAAGGTCAAACTGACCTAACATTTTATTGTCTGACGCCATTTCGCGCTCACCCTGGAAAACCCGGATGGTCACAGCGCCCTGATTATCTTCCGCAGTAGAGAAGACCTGAGCTTTTTTCGTTGGGATCGTTGTATTGCGTTCGATCAGGCGTGTGAACACACCGCCGAGCGTTTCAATACCAAGCGACAGTGGTGTTACATCAAGAAGCAGCACGTCTTTAACGTCGCCCTGAAGAACACCCGCTTGAATAGCGGCGCCCATGGCAACAACTTCATCTGGGTTCACGCCTTTATGAGGCTCTTGACCAAAGAAGTCCTGCACAAGCTGCTGAATTTTAGGCATCCGTGTCTGCCCACCTACAAGCACAACACTTTCAATATCAGAAGCAGTCAGGCCAGCATCCTTAAGCGCTTTCGCACAAGGGCCAAGTGTCCGCTTAACCAGATCTTCCACAAGGTTTTCAAGTTTCGCCCGTGTCAGTTTGATCTGAAGGTGCTTCGGACCAGATGCGTCCGCCGTGATGAACGGCAGGTTTACTTCTGTCTGCTGCGCTGAAGAAAGTTCAATCTTGGCTTTTTCTGCTGCTTCCTTAAGGCGCTGCAGCGCCATCTTGTCTTTACGTAGATCAATGGTGTTATCTTTTTTGAACTCGTCGGCCAAGTAATCAACCAGGCGCATGTCAAAATCTTCACCGCCGAGGAAAGTATCACCGTTGGTGGACTTCACTTCGAAAACGCCGTCGCCGATCTCAAGGATGGATACATCAAATGTACCGCCGCCAAGGTCAAACACTGCAATAGTATGGCCGTCTTCTTTTTCCAAACCGTACGCAAGAGCCGCAGCTGTTGGCTCGTTGATAATTCGCAGCACTTCAAGGCCCGCGATTTTGCCTGCATCTTTAGTAGCTTGGCGCTGAGCATCATTGAAGTACGCAGGGACAGTGATAACCGCCTGGTCAACAGTTTCGCCCAAATAGCTTTCCGCTGTTTCCTTCATTTTCTGAAGGATCATTGCGGATACCTGGCTCGGAGAATATTTTTCGCCTTTGGCTTCTACCCACGCGTCGCCGTTATCAGCTTTGACGATTTCGTAAGGAACCATGTCTTTATCTTTTTGCGTGGTCGGATCGTCGTATGTACGACCGATCAAGCGCTTGATCGCATAGAGCGTGTCAGCTGGATTTGTTACAGCCTGACGTTTTGCTGGCTGACCAACTAGGCGTTCGCCGTCGTCAGAAAAACCAACAACAGACGGGGTCGTGCGACCGCCTTCTGAATTTTCAATTACTTTTGGCTTAGAGCCGTCCATGATAGATACGCAAGAATTTGTCGTACCTAAATCGATACCGATAACTTTACCCATTTTTTACCTCATCCGGTTGCAGCCGACTGCTTTGGACCTCGAGAGAGCATCCTATTGCAGCCTCCTGGGCTATTTCGTCACATTAATGTAAATAAAGCTGGCTTTCAAAAACAACCAAAAGACAGCTTCTTTCAGGGCCTATATAGGGTTCAATCGCTTGCGCTGCAAGGGTGGCAGGCAATTAAATATGTAAGTTTTTTGGCACATGGTGGACTTAATAACCACGATTGACGTGATGTGTTATCTACTCGTGCGCTTGAAAAGGGCTTACTGACCCTGTATTCAGCCTTTGCAAATAGTAACCAGCGCACTAAACTCGCACCTATAAATATAAAAAGACAGCGACCAATAAGGGACAAAAATGAGCGATCAGCCAGAGGAACATACCTCTCCCGACACGATAGAGAACGATACTCCCAAAGAGGGTGGGAAAAGTGACCTGCGGACACTTCTAAAAGACATCGGCTATATTGTGACTTTCTACTTTATCTTCACGGTTTTTGCTTGGAGTGCCTTTCACATCCCAAGCGGCAGCATGGAACCCACCCTTGAAGTGGGCGACCGTATTTTTGTATCAAAGTTCGCGTATGGCTACAGCCGGTACAGTGTTCCTTTTGACCCTGAAACTTTGCCGGAAGACCATGTTTTGAGCAGCGCACCAGAGCGCGGCGACGTGGTGGTTTTCACCTTACCCTACCTGGATGATACAGATTTTATAAAACGCCTTATTGGCTTGCCAGGCGATACCATTCAAATGACCCGCGGCCGTCTTTACATAAACAGTGTCATGATACCGCGAAANTTCGTACGCGATGTTCATTATACAAGTTACTTGGGAACAGAYATCAAGGCCAAAGAATATATAGAAACCCTRCCGGGCGGCGTAGAACACCGTATTTACGAACGGTCCGACGCCAGCACCTAYGACAACACGACTAAATACGTTGTTCCGGCAGGCCATTATTTTATGATGGGCGATAACCGGGATGGTAGCGGCGATAGCCGTGTAAAGGGGTACGGCGCAATGGGGTACATTGACCATAAATATCTTGTTGGCCGCGCTGATGTAACAACTTTCAGCCTTTATGATTGTGATCAAGGCAAAGAAATTACCTGCCCTTTAGGTATTCCTTTCGGCCGCTTTTTTAATATTGTTGAATAAGGTCTGTATATTTTGGCAAAAGAACTAAAAGACACCCAAAAAATCACCGTAAAGTCCTTATTGAAGGACATTCTTTTTGTTGTGGTCTTCTTTCTGGTTTTCACCACYTTCGGCTGGAGCAGCTTTCACATCCCTAGCGGCAGTATGGAACCAACGCTTGAAGTCGGCGACCGGCTGTTTGTTTCAAAGTATGCGTATGGTTATAACCGCTACAGTGTGCTTTTCGAGCCTAAATWTATCTTTACCGACCGCGTCCTAAGCAGCATCCCCAAACGCGGTGATGTTGCTGTATTTGTTCCTGCKAACATCGGCAATGAAGCCTTYATAAARCGCGTTATTGGCTTRCCGGGTGATACGGTACAAATGAAAGCCGGSCGCCTCTAYATYAATGACAAAATGGTCGAACGCACGTTTGTTCGAGATGTCAATTATACAAGCTATAAAGGACGGGCTCKTTCGGTAAAAGAATATGACGAAACSCTGCCAAACGGCGTGGTTCAYAGGATTTACGAACAATCTGACCGCGCACGCATGGATAACACAGGCCGTTTCAGGGTCCCTACGGGACACTATTTTATGATGGGCGACAACCGAGACGGCAGCCAAGATAGCCGCGCGCGTGGGCCCGGCACAATTGGCTACGTAAAGCACGAGTATCTGGTTGGACGGGCAGGCATCACAACATTCAGCTTATATGATTGCGACCAGGGAAAAGACATAACCTGTCCGCTAGGCATCCCCTTCGGTCGTTTCTTCGACTATATCGACTAATAAAGCGTGATTTTTTGCCGCTCGTCGAGCGCGTTGTCGTAAGCATCACTGTCAAATCCAGCGATGGCGCTAGCTGCCATTTGGCCCGCTGTTGGCACATCCCCTTTGCTGCGGTGAGCGTCCTGGTCCCATAGCCGGGCGCGCTTAAGGGCCCGGGCACATTGGAAATACACAGCGTCGATTTCGATCAAGATCACCGTAGCTGGTTTTTTACCAGCCWTATCAAAACTATCGAGCAGCTCTTGATCATCCGTAAGTATGGCTCGGCCCCTGATACGCAGGGTCTCGTTGATACCTGGAATGAGGAACAGCAGTGAAACACGCGGGTCAGCAATAATGTTTTTCAGCGTGTCGAGCCGGTTGTTACCGCGCCGGTCTGGCACCGCGATCATCCCATTATCCAAAACTCGGAAAAGCTGCCCTGAGGCATCCCCGCGCGGCGAGCAATCAACACCGTTTGGGCCAACACTAGCGACCGCAAAGAAATTTGAGCTTTCAATCCAGCGGCGATATTCGGGCGTAAGCATACGGGTTTCTTTTTTTACGGCATTCGTAACAGGGTCGCCGTACAAGGCCTCAAGCTCTTCAAGTGTCTCAATTTTTTTCACAGTCATACGCCTCACTGGTTCCAGATCGGATCTTTGAGCTTTTTCAGAAACTCCGTGTGCGCGACAAGGTCTTCGGCACTGGCAGGGAAACGGCGATGTACGCGTTTTTTCTTCTCAACAATGGCCCGCGCTTCTTTAACAACTGACAAATCCATCCCGCCTTGGCGGCCACCAAGCAACTCAATATAAACTTCAGCCAAAATCTCAGCATCAAGCAGCGCACCGTGCAAGCTTCGGTGGGCATTATTGATCGAAAACCGTTTACAGAGCGCATCCAGACTGTTGGCCGCGCCCGGATACTTAGTGCGCGCAATCGCCAGCGTATCTATGAAGCGTTTTTTATGGATGATCGGACGCCCGGCGTTTTCCAATTCCCAATTGATAAACCTCATATCAAAATCAGCATTATGTGCGACCAGCACACTGTCACTCCCGATATATTCAAGAAACTCGTCCATCACGTCCGGGAAGATTTTCTTGTCGCTCAGGAATTCGGTGGTTAAGCCGTGAATTTTCACGGCCCCTTCCGGCACATCGCGCTCTGGATTTACATACACATGATAATGATTGCCCGTGAGCGATCGGTCGACCATCTCAACAAGGCCAATTTCAATCAGCCTATCGCCCGAAAGCGGGTCAAACCCGGTGGTTTCCGTATCAAAAATCAACTCACGCATCTTGGCTTGCATCCCTCAGTGTTTTGACAATAGTCGCGACTTGCTGCCGAGCATAATCAAGCCCTTTATCCGTTTCCACTATATAGTCGGCTTTGGCTCGCTTTTCTGCGTCCGGAACTTGCTTGCCYAGAATTTGCTCAAATTTTTCTACAGTCATCCCCGGCCGTTCTAGCACGCGCTCTCGCTGAACGTCTTCTCGTGCAGAGACTACAACAACTTTGTGACAGGCTTTGTCACCATGGGTTTCAAACAGTAGCGGAATATCGAGCACCACAAAAGGGGTACTGTCTGCTTCAGCTTTTTGGAAAAACCCAATACGCAAGTCCCCCACCATGGGGTGGATGATCGCTTCAAGCGTGGCTTTTGCCTCGGCGTCCGAGAAAATTATGGTACCTAATTTCGCCCGGTCCAAAACGCCGTCTGTAATAACACTTGGGAAAACGGCCTCAATCGGCGCTATTGCTGCACCGTCTTTTGCCTGCAAGCTGTGCACTGCCGCGTCCGCATCAAAAACAGGGACGCCTTCCGCCGCAAACATTTTTGCGGTTTCACTTTTTCCCATGCCAATGGACCCCGTTAGGCCAATAATAATCACAGCAAYYSTGCCTCCAACTTGGCGCGCAGCGCCTCGGTAAAGCTAACATCATGCCCGAACCATATTTTAAAGGCAGCTGCGCCCTGCAAGACTAGCATACCAAGGCCATCCACTGTTCGCAGCCCAAGGCCTTTGGCGCTTTTAAGCAAGGCAGTTTCGAGCGGCTTATAGACGATGTCGTAAACAACAGTGTCTTTTGCAGCGTGTGTCAGATCAAGGGTAAGGTCACGCTGGCCTGTCATGCCGAGCACAGTCGTATTTACAATAAGCCCCGCCGCAGAAACSGCTCCATTTCGGTCGTCCCAATCAACTACGGTCATCCGGCCTCGGCCAATATCGGCGGCAATTTTCTCGGCTTTYTCGCGGGTGCGGTTGGCGATCATCACCATCGGCARTTTTTCTGTGAGCAATCCTAACGCAGCCGCGCGCGCCGCGCCGCCTGCCCCTAAAATTAGCGCAGGTTTATCGAGAGGAAACGCTGGCACGCTCGCTTTTAAATGTTTTACCAAACCAATACCGTCTGTATTAAACCCGGAAAGCTTGCCGTCAGCAGAAATTTTTACGGTATTCACGGCCCCCATCTGGCGGGCAAGCGGTGCTACTGTATCCAGATACTGGAGAATTTCAGTTTTGTGCGGCACAGTCACATTAAAACCAGAAAATCCGTTCGCATGGGCCGTCTTTACAAAATCAGCCAACATATTCGGAGCAACTTCAACCGCGCGGTARCTGCCGTCCATGCCAACGGCTTCCATCCAATGTTCGTGGATTAAAGGCGAGAGCGTCTGAGCAATAGGAAACCCAATCACGGCTGCTTTTTTTGGGGAATTGTCGTCCATCACAGCATTCTACTCATTTTTTCAACAAACCGTACCCGCGGAGAAAATCCAGAAGCGGCAGCAGCGGCAAACCAAGGACTGTAAAATAGTCACCTTTRATAYGCGTAAAAAGCTGTGCGCCAAGCCCYTCTATCTGATAGCAGCCAACCGACCAAAAYGCATCGTCCSCRAGYTCGTCYAAATARSTMGCAATAAARTCCGCMGACAGMGGCCTCATGSTCARYGAWACTTTYGCRACCGTKCGCCACAGGGGCTGGCCGCCCAAATACACTACAGCCGCACTATATAGATCGTGGGTTTGAGCAGATAAAGCAGTCAGTGTTTTCTCAGCGTCTTCCCTATTTTTTGCTTTGGAAAAAAACGAACCACCCAAAGCCAAAACTTGGTCCGCCCCAATAACCAATGCATCCGGGTTTAAGAAAGAAACCGACCTAGCCTTTGCATCTGCMAGCGCATCCGCGATATCACGCGCAGGCGCCTCTTCAGCCATTAGTGCAGCCTTCAATGGGCTTTCATCAATTAGAGCTTTCTCAATATCAAAGGAAACACCCGCTTTCTGCAGCATATCAGCCCGGGTTTTACTGGCGGACGCCAAAATTAATGGGGTCACTGTAGGTCCTTTGATTGTGGCCTACGTTTATGCAGAGCGCCATCTTCCTGTTTATCGAGCCACGTCTGGTATCTGTTCAAAATAGCAGCCGCCGATTCCTCAATAGATCGCCGTGTCACGTCAAGAATTTGCCAACCCCGTTCAGTGCARTAGCGCCGGCATTCTTTCACTTCRTCCTGAATAYGCAGTTGRTTTGTATAATCTGCATCYGCGCTTTCYTTAAGGGAYCGCAGCCGGTTTGTYCGRATTTGMACMAGCCGTTCAACRCTGGTTGTTARCCCCAAWACAAAGGTGTTTTYYAARYCRTTAAGTTCAGCAGGCATTGGGCACCCATGCACAAACGGCACGTTCATTGTCTTGAAACCTTTGTTTGCCAAGTAAATGCTTGTTGGCGTTTTCGAGGAGCGCGACACGCCGACCAGAATAATGTCGGCCTCCGATGCGTTTTCTACAAGCTGCCCATCATCATGCGCCATTGTAAAATGCAGCGCGTCGATCCGCTGGAAATAATGCGCATCCATAATATGTTGACGGCCTGGTTTCCGCGAGGCTTTCTGGCCAAAATAGGAGCCGAGCAAATTGATCACCGGATCAAGAATAGAAAGTGCTGGCAGGTTTTCTTCCAAACAGCGTTTTTCCAAAACTTCGCGAATTTYGCGGTTCACCAGCGTATACATAACAAGGCCTGGGTCTTCCGCAATATCTATCATCAGGCGGTTCATCTGCAATGCAGATCTTACCAAAGGCCAAAAATGCTTGCGCACTTTCACCCCTTCAAACTGAACCAGCGCCGCCGAAACAATTGCTTCCAGCGTTTCGCCCGTTGAATCTGACACTAGATGCAGGTGAAATACCTCGCTATCTTCAGTATCACCAGCGACAGAATCTGCGTAAGGTATGGGCATTTTCAGGCCTTAATTGGCTGTGTGCGAATCATGGGAACAGCCTGTGGATAAGTTGTTATCAACCAGTGGAAGACTTAGGGTACGGCACTTAACCCCATGTTGTGAAGAGGTCATCCCAAAGATTGCTCTTTTTATCCCTAGCCAGAAATAACGGGGATATAGTATAACTTCAAAAGCCCAGAAAACCGCCTTTTTGGACTTATCCCCATAATGAGTTTTGATGGTTTTCCTGGATATTTTCGAGTTACCCCACGTTTTATCCACATTTTTTTGAGGGCTAGTGTGCTCTGTTAACAAATGTGTATAACCATGTGGATAAATAGTTTTCCCCATAATTCACAGCTATCTACTATCACTACTATATTTCTATATATATATATTAATGTATTAGAGCAGAGCTTAAGGCGGCTTCGTTTCCCTCTTTCAGTCAGGTCTATAATTCATGTCTAAAATCTTACTTGAAACGCTTAAAGGTAATCCGGGTGACAAAGTACCTTTCTGGTTTATGCGTCAGGCTGGTCGGTATTTGCCTGAATACCGTAAAGTCCGGGAAACAACGCCTTCGTTTCTAGATTTTTGCTATACGCCTGAAAAAGCGGAAGAGGTCACTCTCCAGCCAATAAGGCGCTACGGCATGGACGGCGCTATTCTTTTTGCAGACATTCTTGTCGTACCAGATGGGCTCGGCCAGAAAGTTTGGTTTGAGCAAGGCGTCGGTCCTCGCCTCGACCCTGTTGCCACAGTAGAGGCCTTTGCCAAACTATCAATGAGCGGGTTTCACGATAAAATGGGGTCYGTCTACAAAACGGTATCGAGACTTTCAAATAGCTTGCCAGACAATGTGACGCTCATTGGTTTTGCTGGATCTCCTTGGACAGTAGCTACCTATATGATTGGCGGCCAAGGCAGTAAAGATCATGCAGCGGCCCGCCAACTTGGSTACGGAAATCCTGAGCTCTTTGGGAAAATTCTCGATATTCTCGTCGAATCTACCGCTGAATATTTATGTGCGCAAATCGATGCTGGGGCTGAAGCCGTGCAAATTTTTGATAGTTGGTCTGCGGCTCTGCCTGAGACGATGTTTGAAAAATGGGTTATTGAGCCCACTAAGGCAATTGTGGAAAAAATTCGTGCCAAGCACAGCGAAACGCCGATTATCGGCTTTCCAAGGCTTGCTGGGGCCCTGTTACCTGATTTTGTAWCCCGTACTGGCGTGGACGCTGTGTCGCTTGATACAGGCGTCCCTCTSGGGTGGGCCGTATCTGAAGTRCAAAGCCAGGTTTGTGTGCAGGGTAACTTGGATCCGCATCTGGTGGTGGCTGGCGGTAAACAAATGGTGGATGAGACCAACCGAATTCTTGAAAGCCTGAAGGGCGGCGCGCATGTGTTCAACCTTGGGCATGGTTTTGTTCCAGAAACACCGCCAGAAAATGTAGCTGAACTAGCTGCGACAATTAAAGCCTTCCGCCGGTAAGTGTGAAGCGTTAGCCTACAGCATATTCAAATCTAGAATGGCGCTGATTAAGCCGATGGAGGAAAATTATGGAAGGCTTTTTGGGTGACRCGTATTTATGGGTAAAAGCGTTCCATATTATTTTCGTAATTTTTTGGATGGCCGGCATGTTTATGATGCCGCGCTATTTGGCCTATCACTCCCAGTATGCTGTKGGGTCTGAAGAAGATGCCAAATGGATGGAGCGTGAAGCTAAGCTGATGCGCATCATACTGAACCCTGCGATGATCCTAGCGTGGATATTTGGGGTTTGTCTTGTTCTCAATCTAGGGTTTGGTGCTGAAATTTGGCTTTATGCGAAATTGACGTTGGTATTTCTGTTTTCCGGCTTTCACGGCATGCTGTCCCGCATACGCAAGGATTTCGCAGTTGGTAACCGAACAAAGACTGAAAAGTTTTTGCGCAAGATTAATGAAGTGCCTGCTTTTGTGGCTATAGCAGTTGTTATTCTGGTTGTTGTCCGGCCTTTTTAAAACGGTGGTTTTTTGGGCCATATTTTTTGGTTTTTTCTGGCGAACGCAAAATTCTTGACAGATGGTCTCGACATGGTACCTTCAACTTGTTCGCGCACCTGCGGACCGTAAAAAGTGACACCGTTCGTTTGATTATCCCATTCGATTGCTTACGAGACCAACTTCCCCACCATCACTGATTTTCTATTATAGAAGATTGATATTTAAAATCGCCAGCCCAATTCGGGCAAGTTATCCAGAAGAGTACCAAAGCTATGGATGCAAGTATGCATTTGCAGGATTTGAAAGACAAATCACCCGCAGACTTATTAACTTTTGCAGAAGAATGCGGTGTTGAAAACGCCAGCACCCTTCGCAAACAAGATATGATGTTTGCTATTTTGAAAAACCTGTCTGATGACGGTGTAGAGATCATGGGGAAAGGCGTTATTGAAACGCTTTCAGATGGTTTTGGTTTTCTGCGTAGTCCCGAATCGAACTATCTTCCAGGGCCAGATGATATTTATGTAAGCCCTTCGCAAATTCGCCGTTTTGGCTTGCGAACTGGGGATACAGTTGATGGACAGATCAGAGCGCCGAAAGACGGTGAGAGATATTTTGCTCTTCTTAAAGTAAACCTGATTAACTTCGAAGATCCGGAAAAAGTTCGTCACCGAGTGAACTTTGATAATCTAACACCGCTTTATCCTGAAGAGCGTTTTAAGCTTGATCCTGATGATCCAACTGTAAAAGACAAATCACCGCGCGTGATTGATTTGGTAGCGCCAATTGGTAAAGGCCAACGTGCCCTGATCGTCGCGCCGCCGCGCACCGGTAAAACGGTATTGCTGCAAAATATTGCTAAAAATATCACCAAAAATCACCCTGAGTGTTTTGTGATTGTGCTTTTGATTGATGAACGGCCTGAAGAAGTAACCGACATGCAGCGCAGTGTTCAGGCTGAAGTGGTTTCTTCTACGTTTGATGAGCCAGCTACACGTCACGTGCAGGTAGCAGAAATGGTTATTGAAAAAGCTAAACGTCTCGTGGAACATGGCMGGGATGTTGTTATTCTGCTTGATWSKATTACSCGTCTRGSMCGMGCCTATAACACGGTGGTTCCGTCTTCTGGTAAAGTGCTTACAGGCGGCGTTGATGCGAATGCGCTCCAACGCCCTAAACGCTTCTTTGGTGCCGCACGGAACATTGAAGATGGCGGTTCGCTTTCTATCATTGCTACGGCGCTCATTGAAACAGGTAGCCGTATGGACGAAGTGATCTTTGAAGAATTTAAAGGTACGGGTAAYTSCGARATYRTSCTYGACCGYAAGSTKGCYGAYAARCGCAYMTWYCCKGCSATCGAYATYGKYAARTCKGGCACGCGSAANNANGANNWGAKCTGCKWSNNNAWGSNGCGASNCTKTCKAAAATGTGGGTGCTGCGCCGTATCTTGACACCGATGGGTACAATTGACGCGATGGAATTCTTGCTTGGGAAAATGAAGGACTCTAAAAACAATGACGATTTCTTCTCGCAGATGAACAATTAAGTCCAGCTAGTATTTGCTTTAAAGGGCTCGCTTATGCGGGCCCTTTTTTTTGGAGATGATACGATGATGATACGAGCTTATCAAGCCGATGACGTTGATCAGATCGAAGCGCTCATCCTGCCTATWCAGCAAACAGAATTTGAGATTGATATCAGTTTTCAGGATCAGCCTGATCTATCAGATATTGCGGGTTTTTATCAGCACGGCGTTGGGGAATTTTGGGTGATGGAAACTGACGGTAGGATTGTTGGCTCAATTGCTTTGCTCGATATAGGCAACCAACAAGCAGCCCTTAGAAAAATGTTTGTATTGTCGTCGTATCGAGGCCGAGAAAAGGGTGTCGCCAAAGCGCTTCTTGATCATGTGATTACACACGCTAGGCAGCAATCCGTTGAGAGTATATTTCTTGGCACCACGGAGGCTTTCAAAGCAGCGCACCGGTTCTATGAGAAAAATGGTTTTGCCGCGTGTGACATCCTTGAGCTGCCAGAGGCTTTTCCGCGGATGGCAGTGGATACGAAATTTTACMGGCTTTCGCTTTAGGTTGGTGARCTGTCCWGGAGGGAAGGGTACTGTGCGATTACCGCGAGAATATTGGGGCCAGTTTTCAGCAACAGTTTTTTCTCATTGGTTTCGCCTTATCTCATTTAGGGAAGACCTTTGAAGGGCTGTTATTCTAAGTAGAAAAAAAATATTCCGAAAGGACGCGTTGTGGGCAAAGGCCTTGAGAATACCGTGACAAGTAGGGAAAAATTGAAACCGCATATGCAGATGTTCCGTGCTTTCAGGGAGAAAGTAAAGCGGCAAGACGGTGCACCGCTTCCGCCCTCCTCAGAAGTTTCTGTCGACATGTATCTTGATCCAGATTTGCTTCAGCGCGAGCGGTYTGAGCTCTTTGAGAAAACACCGATCATTGTCGGGCATACGTCGATGCTGGAAAAACCTGGCAGTCATTTTACCCATGATCATCTGGGTAAACCCTTACTGATTGTTCGCGGCAAAGACCAGATCATACGCGCTTTTTTAAATGTCTGTCGGCACCGCGGTATGCGGCTTGTGGCGGATGAAGYTATTAGCAARACGCCAGTATTTGTCTGTCCCTATCACCACTGGACATATGGCCTAGACGGCACTTTGAAAAATACACCGCTTAAAGATGGCTTCGAAGGCGTTGATCTTTCGTGCCGAAACTTAAAGTCAGTCCAGTGTGCGGAACACGGTGGTTTCATCTGGGTGCAATTAGATGACAGTGTGCCCATGGAGTTGCCTGATTTCCTCGGTACGATCAGTGATGACTTGGATAGTTTTGCCGTGGCCGAGCAGGTTACCTACCGGCGCGATACCAGCCTTAAAAAAGCGAACTGGAAACTGATAATTGAAGCCTTTCAGGATGGGTACCATGTGGTGCGTTTGCATAACAAAACGGTTGGCCAATTTTTCATCGATGGCCAAACAGCCAACGAGCGCGTGGGTAAGCATATCCGCGCCATTGTTGCCCGCACCAGTTTTAAGGACGCTTTGGATTTACCACCGGAAGACTGGGATGACCGCAACCATGTTTCTTTCGCGCACTATATTTTCCCAAATACCATCATGGTTTATCACCCGGACTATATCAGCCATTTAGGGCTGTATCCGGTGAGTGTGGATGAGACTTTGGTGACGCATACTTTTCTAATTCCAAAGCAGCCTGAGACGGGCAAGGAAAAAAGCCATGTTGAGCGTTCATATGACCTGATCGAAAACGGGGTGTTTCAGGCGGAAGACTATTTTGTTTGTGAAAATGCGCAGCGCGGCATGGCATCTGGGGCCAATAATACATTGCTTCTAAGTGGCTATGAAGACGGCATCGCCATGTTCCATGATATCCTCAGAGACGCGCTGCCAGGTAACGGCAAAAAATAATCAACCTTTCAWGTGTYGTTSGAAAAACTCTTTGGTGCGATCRTTYGCAAGAGCYGCTGCTTCYGCATTCCAGTGCATGCTGTCGGAACGGGCGAAGGCATGTTCTTGYCCAGCATAAGAATGTAGCGTCACKTGRGYATGRCCYGWYAGTTTTTCWKTRATWGCCMSCTGYTGGTYYTTGTTTACGAACTGATCTTCTGCTGCCATATGCAGTATCAGCGGTGATGTAATGCCGTCAGCGTCATCCAATTTCTGATCAATACCAACGCCGTAATAACTAACCGCCGCGTCGATGCTTAGATCAGTGGAAACTTTGTAAGCCAGCAAGCCGCCGAGACAGTAGCCAATAGCCCCTACTTTGCCGCTGCATGCTGGCAGTGCACGCGCTGCCAAAATTGTTGCAGCCAAATCTTCCATGCCTTTASCRAAATCAAAGGACTGAAAAAGCTGAAGCGCACGCCCCAGTTCCGCTGGAATTTTGTCTGATAGGTCCAGTCCTGGTTCCGTGCGCCAGAACATATCTGGGCAGAGGGCAATATATCCTTGGGCAGCAAGCTCATCGCATATACCGCGCATGTTGGCGTTGACGCCAAACACTTCCTGTATGGCTAAAACCGCAGGGAAGACCCTTGGGGTTGGCCCTGTCTCGTGTTCTGTTTCTAGCCCCCTTTTTGGCATGGCAATGTAAGCCTGGAAGCTGCCGCTGCCGTCTGTTGCCGTGATATCAATTGACTGCGCCATGGCGTTTCCTTTGTTTAGTATTACAGGGTTATTGGAGACTTGGAAGTTTAGTGCTTGGGGGTAAGCCGGAGTTATTCAGGCTCACCTAGTGCGCCTGAAGCCTCAAGCGCTTTGCCCTCATCGATGCTAAGGGCGCCTTCTAAAACCAACAGGGCGCGTTTGGTATAAAGCCCTCCGTCTCCCGAGTAGCCACCAAAGTTTCCGCTCGCGCCAACTACCCTGTGGCAAGGCACGAGTATCGGGAGTGGGTTTCTGCCGCAAGCCGAGCCTACTGGCTGTGCAGCGGAGCCAATTTTTTTGGCTAGTTCACCGTATGTCGCTACTTCGCCGAAAGGTATTTCCATCATCGCACGCCAAACCTTTTCTTGGTGCGGGGTACCCATCGGCTTGATTGGCAGGTCAAACACCTGTAGGTCGCCATCAAAATATAGATCAAGTTGTCGCTTTGCTTCTTGCAGCAAAAGCGACGTTTCCTGGAAAGGAGACCAGCCCCAATCCATMGAGATGATCGAACCGTCCAGTTCTGTGATAGTGAGATCTATGATAGGAGTGTGCATCGACAGTTGCGACATAGTGGTTCCCGAAGTAAAGAAAGCAGTAACAGAAGCTGTGAGTTGAACAGTACGGCAGAAGAGTAGCCCTATTCTTCTTGCTAACCGGTCGCGCAGGTRGCTGCAAGAYTAATGTTAGGCGNACAGAYAGTTGGATAMAGATACMATATTTTCMYTRGCRAGCGGTGCRGGRGTYGCAGGMGTTGCKGTKGTKCGGSTTTCWGGCCCTCGTGCMTKTGAYGCYTTGRYRGCGCTTAGCRGYAARSCTGTKCCAAAGTTTCGMRCRGCWRYGCTCCGWGAGCTTARGGATCCGGCCTCARAKGCRAGRCTTGATAAGGCTCTCGTTTTGGCATTTCAGGCGCCCGCTAGTTTCACTGGTGAAAATGTTGTTGAGCTACATTTGCATGGCGGCCGCTCAGTCGTTGACGGTGTGATCACTGCGCTTGCTTCGCTAGACGGTTTGCGGCCTGCAGAAGCCGGCGAGTTTTCAAGGCGCGCGTTTGAGCAAGGTAAATTGGATCTAACTGAAGCCGAAGGTCTAAATGATTTGATCCACGCACAAACTGCTGCCCAGCGTGAGCAAGCGCTGAACCAGTTGGATGGTGCTCTGAAGGATATTTATGAAGGGTGGCGGGCAGATATCGTTGGTCATTTGGCGCATTTAGAGGCGGATATTGATTTCCCTGATGAAGATCTGCCAGAAGGGGTCGCCGGGGCGGTTTTACCGAAGATATTGCGTCTACGACATAGTATAACACAATATCTAGTAGACGGACGGCGTGGGGAGGCCTTGCGGGATGGATACCGGGTGGTGATCTTAGGAGAGCCCAATGTTGGTAAATCTTCTTTGCTAAATGCACTCGCTAAGTCTGATGTGGCCATTGTTTCTGAGGAAGCAGGCACCACGCGAGACCTGATCGATGTTGCATTAGACATAGAGGGTTTTCCGGTTCGGTTGATAGATACAGCAGGCCTCCGAGAGAGTGATAGTGCCGTTGAACAGGAGGGTGTCCGCCGCGCTTTGAAGAAATCCGATGAAGCGGATTTGAGACTGGTTCTAGTGCGGGCGGATATGTGGCCTGATATTCCAGCGAGCGTAGGCGTGTTATTGGATGGTAAAACGTTGTTGGTGATTACACAAACAGACAAAGTGCCGATGTTTCACGTGAAACATCGTGATGTTCCTGAGGGTATTCTGGGCCATGCTACAGTTTCCGTAAGGGACAAACTCGGTCTAGATGATTTTTTCAAAGTGCTATCGGACCATGTGTGCACTGCTTTGGCTCCTCGCGAACAACCATCCCTCACTAGGGCACGCCATAGAAATGCTCTGGAAGAAACCGTTGAGCACCTTTCACGGTTCGAACAAAATGCCGGGTTCGATGCTGTCTTGGCCGCTGAAGATGCGCGAATGGCGACCCGGGCGCTTGGGCGGATTACCGGCAGGGTGTCGGTCGAAGATATGTTGGATATTGTGTTCGGTGATTTTTGTATCGGCAAATGATGTTTCACGTGAAACATCGCGTGTTTTTCCGGTGACCTGAGCCGCTTCTCTTTTGACATTAGCCTAAGCAGGGTCTATAGCCAGCCTTGGTTTTAGGCTGGGCATCGTCTTGTGTGGTGTTTGGCGGCTACGTTTTTTTATGCAAGTTGGTTGGGTTCGATGGTTCAGTTTGATGTAATAGTTGTGGGTGGYGGACATGCGGGCTGTGAGGCCGCSGCGGCWGCRGCGCGCGCAGGCGCAAACACGTGTCTGTTAACTCATAAGCTTGATACAATTGGTATCATGTCTTGCAATCCAGCTATAGGCGGCTTGGGCAAAGGCCATTTGGTGCGAGAGATTGACGCGCTCGACGGCATCATGGGTATTGCAGCAGATGCCTCTGGTATTCAGTACCGTTTGTTGAACCGTAAAAAGGGGCCTGCAGTGCAAGGGCCTCGCACTCAATCAGACCGACGCCTCTATAAAGAGGCGGTCCAGAATATCTTGAATGATTACGAAAACCTGACCTTGATGGAAGGGGCTGTCGAAGATCTGGTGCTCGATAAATCTGGCGTGAAACCCTTGGTGACAGGCGTTGTGCTTGCGAATGGCACCGAGGTTTTTTCTGGTGCTGCGGTGATTACGACAGGTACCTTCTTGCGTGGGCTCATTCATATTGGTGAGGAGCAAACGCCCGCTGGCCGCGTTGGTGAGCAACCCGCSAATGGTTTGTCAGACACKTTTTACGGYTTGGGGTTTGATCTYGGCCGRCTGAAAACSGGCACGCCAGCGCGTCTCGATGGCAGAACAATCGATTGGTCTAAGTGTACTGAGCAGCCGAGTGATGAGAACCCGGTCCCGCTGTCATTTATGACCGAGAAAGTAACCGTGCCGCAAATAAGTTGCTACCTAACACGAACCACGAGCGCAACTCATAAAGTTATTCGGGACAACTTACATAGGTCGCCGATGTATTCCGGTAACATTGAAAGCAGCGGACCGCGATACTGCCCCTCAATTGAAGATAAAGTTGTTCGGTTTGCTGAAAAAGATAATCACCAGGTTTTCTTGGAGCCAGAAGGYCTTGATGATCATACGGTTTATCCRAACGGSATCTCGACAAGCCTGCCAGTTGAAGTCCAAGAAGCTTTCATTGCCACTATCCCCGGTCTCGAGAATGCGAAGATAATTCAGCCAGGATATGCGATTGAGTATGATTACATCGATCCGCGTGAGCTGAAGGTTACACTCGAGACCCGCCGTGTTGATGGCTTGTATCTCGCTGGGCAGATCAACGGTACGACTGGGTACGAGGAAGCTGCCGCGCAAGGCTTGATGGCYGGTGCTAACGCTGCGTTYAARTCAGCTGGGTTGGGTTCGTTTATACTCGACCGGGCGGATGCATACATTGGSGTGATGATTGATGACCTTATCACGCAGGGAACCAAGGAACCCTACCGGATGWTTACAAGCCGGGCTGAATACCGGCTGACCTTACGGGCTGATAATGCAGATCAACGGCTGACGGAAAAGGGCATTGCTAACTCGCTGGTTAAAGCAGAACGTGCAAGTGTCTATTTGCAAAAGAAAAAGAARCTTGATCAAGCTCGGGTGTTACTTGAGGATCTGAGCCTTACGCCCAATCAAGCGGCCCACCACGGTTTGAGAATAAAACAAGACGGCGTGCGGCGTTCCGCTTTCGTATTGCTTGGCTTTAATGATATCAGYTTTGACCGGCTTCGACTTGTGTGGCCGGATGAACTTTCTRCTGTAAGCGCAACTGCTGCTGCTCAAATCGAAATTGACGCGCTCTATCACGGATATTTGGACCGCCAGCGTGCTGATGTGATTGCCTTTCGCAAAGATGAGCAGATGATCATTCCTGATGAGCTCAAGTTCGATAGCGTTGTCGGTTTGTCTAATGAGATGCGCGAAAAATTTGAGTTGGCACGGCCCGCTACCCTGGGCGCGGCGGCCCGGATTGCGGGTGTTACTCCGGCGGCGTTAACTTTGCTTCTGGGTTACATCAAGAAAAAACGCGTGGCTTAGGTCTCATTGATATGGATTATTCATTTTCTGATCTTAAGAAGGACATCGATGTTTCACGTGAAACATCGGAGATGCTTCGCACATACGGTGAGYTACTGATTAAGTGGCAAAAAACTAAAAACCTTGTCTCAAATRGCACGCTCGACAATATCTGGAAGCGYCACTTCCTCGATTCGGCCCAACTTGCACCTATGCTAAGGAAGGTTTTCGGCAAAAAACAGCTCTCCATGCTGGATCTGGGATCTGGCGCTGGTTTCCCTGGTTTGGTGCTTGCGGCGATGGGTCTCGGTACCGCGCATATGGTTGAATCGAATGGTCGCAAGTGCGTCTTTATGCGGCAGGTCGTACGAGACACTGGCGCTAACGCTATGATTCATAACAGCCGTATCGAAGAGCTAGAGGTTTTCCCCGTCGATATCATCACATCCAGGGCGTGTGCTAAAATTCTTAAACTGCTTGATTGGTCGTCGCCTTTTCTGTCCCCATACACTGAAGTTTGGCTGCTAAAAGGCGAAAAATTTGAAGAAGAATTGACCGAAGCCAAAGCTTGTTGGACTATGGAAATAAWCCGTTACCAAAGTCTGTCTGACCCCWCTGGGGTTATCCTRAGGCTCCGCGGTATAGAAAAGATATAACTGTTTGATAGTATTGGTAATTTCTGGTTACCACTTCCGGGGGACGGGAAAATGAAAAAATCTAGTAAAGCACAAGTGATTTCATTGGCAAATCAGAAGGGCGGGGTTGGTAAAACCACCACCGCGATCAACCTTGCCACGGCAATGGCTGCTGTTGGCAAGAAGGTTCTTGTGTTGGATATCGATCCGCAGGGAAATGCGAGTACTGGGCTTGGCATTGATAGGAACGACCGCGAAATTACGTCATATGATTTGGTTTTGGGTGCAGCGCCGCTTGCGGATACAGTAAGAGAGACAGAGGTTCCTGGTCTTTTCATCGTTCCCTCCACGGTCGACCTCTCGGGCGCTGATTTGGAGCTCGCGGAATTGCCGCAGCGGAACTTCAGGCTCCAGCAGGCGCTGGAGAAAGCGGATGCTCGGGATGAGTTTGATTATATTTTGATTGATTGCCCACCATCTTTGTCGCTTCTCACTATAAATGCGCTTGTCGCATCTGATTCTGTGTTGGTGCCGCTTCAATGTGAATTTTTTGCGCTTGAAGGCCTTAGCCTCCTGCTTAAAACCATTGAACAAGTTAGGGCGAGCCTCAATCCGACGTTGGATATAAACGGCGTGGTGCTGACGATGTTCGATAAGCGCAATAACTTGTCGGAGCAGGTAGCACAGGATGTGCGGGATTATTTGGGCGACAAGGTTTTTAAAACGGTTATTCCGAGAAATGTCCGTATTTCAGAGGCGCCAAGTTTTGGTCGTCCTGTGCTTTTGTACGATCATTTGTGTGTAGGAAGCCGGGCTTATATAAATCTCGCCCGTGAAGTGCTTAGTCGCACTGAGACAGCTGCTGCATAATATAGTATAATCAATAGGTTAGGACGAATTTCGATGGCAAAAGCAGGCCGTAAAGGTTTAGGAAGAGGGCTTTCCGCACTACTCGGCGATGATCGGCCCGCTTTCACCACAGTATCTAATGATACCGCGCCAATTGATGATCCGGCTGGTACTCGGCGGACGCTTCCCATTGCTTTTCTAGAGCGGAACCCGTTACAGCCCCGCGTTCACTTTGATGAGGTCTCTATCGGTGAACTTGCGTCTTCGATAAAGAATAAAGGTATGCTTCAGCCGATCCTTGTTCGCAAACTCGGCACGGAGAGCTTTCAGATTGTGGCAGGTGAACGCCGGTGGCGCGCGGCGCAAAAGGCGGGCCTACACGAAGTGCCTGTGGTCGYTCACAACCTTACAGAAGCAGAGGTTTTAGAAATTGCGGTTATCGAGAATATTCAGCGCCAGGACCTTTCGGCGATTGAAGAGGCTATAGGTTTTAAACGACTAATGGCAGAGTTTGGCCATACGCAGGAAATTGTGGCTGAGATTGTTGGCAAAAGCCGGAGCCACATTACCAATTTGCTTCGGCTTTTGACATTGCCTGAAAAAGTACAAAACATGCTTGGCGCAGGCACGCTTTCCATGGGTCATGCGCGTGCTCTTATTGGCAGTAGCGAYCCTGTTGATATCGCCAATACTGTTGTAAAAGAAGGRCTTAGCGTTCGGCAGACCGAAGCCCTTGCTGGCGAAAGTAAGGGTAAAAAAAGGCGRCAGCCTCGCCCTGGTGGCACCAGCGCWAAGCGYAAAGATGCAGATACSATCGCGTTGGAAAAAGACCTATCAGCAGCGCTTGGGTTTAAAGTTTCGATCCAACATGAAGGCGAAAGCGGTAAGCTGGTTATTAGCTATGATGATTTGGATAAGCTTGATGAACTGTGCGGGAAGCTTGGTGTTTGCGGGGTTTARTRCYGCAAACAYTGTTTRGAAANNAAARKCTGAGYYTARAGYTTGCGYTCAACAGCATCCCAAATTRTCGCCTCSAGYGAAACATYRTCATATTTGTTRATTGATTGTAGCCCGGTTGGCGAGGTGACGTTAATTTCTGTCAARTAGCCGTCAATYACATCAATGCCAACAAACAAAAGGCCGCGCGCTTTCAGTTCGGGCTTCAGCCGTTCACATATTTCCACTTCACGGTCTGTTAAGCTCGATTTTTCCGCGGTTCCGCCAGCGACTAGATTCGAGCGAACTTCCCCTTCAGCAGGAACGCGGTTGATTGCGCCCACGGCTTCACCGTCCACCAAAATAATACGTTTGTCGCCCWGAACGACTTSAGGAAGAAATTTCTGCGCCATCACTGGTTCGCGGCTGACCTCCAGGAACATTTCCATCAGGCTGCCGATGTTGCTATCACCTGGCTTAATATGAAAAACACCTGCGCCGCCGTTGCCGTAAAGAGGCTTAATCACAATGTCACCGTGCTTGTCCCTAAAGCGACGTACCTCTTTCTCGCTTCGGGTGATCATTGTAGCTGGCATAAGGTCTTGATATTGCATTACAAATAGCTTTTCCGGCGCGTTTCTAACCTCGGCCGGGTTGTTCACAATAAGGGTGTCCTGTGACACCATTTCCAGCAGGTGTGTCGCGGTGATGTAGGCCATATCAAATGGCGGGTCCTGCCTCATCCAAACAACATCCATTTCGCGGATTTCGATGGTATGGGTGTCGCCAAAACTGAAATGATGGCCTTTTTGCCGCCGGACGGTAACTGACCGCGCCTCGGCGTATACAACACCTTCCGCGTAAGATAGATCCTCAGCTAAATAGTGCCAAAGTTCGTGCCCGCGCTCTTGCGCTTCAAGCATTAAAACAAAAGTGCTATCCCCATCAATATTGACGGTTTCCATAGGGTCCATTTGAAAKGCGACCTTAAGCGCTTGGRCTRYCATTTTGTTTTCCTTAGACAATTACTATGTTGCTTAGTCGCCAACGCGCCAAGCGTCTGAGATATGGGTTGGAATAGCACGCGGCACAACCAAGATAATATCAAACCTCAGTGAACCTGAGCTATGGCCAGTGTGTTTGATCCAATCTTCGGCCGTTGCTTCAATACGTCGCCTCTGTTTGTAACTTATTGATTCTGCGGCGGTAACAACGTCTTTTCTAGCTTTGACTTCGACGAAAATGGTGGTGGCCCCGCGTTTGGCAATAAGATCGATTTCACCTCGTTTTGATCTGAAGCGTTCGGAAATTATCTGGTATCCCTTACACCGCAGGTACCATGCCGCAATCTTTTCTGCGCGCCGGCCTCTTGCCTCTGCAGCCTTACGTTTATGGGGTGAGTTGGTTTTCACATCCCGGCCTACTGGCCATCAGATAGTTCAAGCGCCCGAGCATACACCTGCTTCTTCCGGAGACCTGTTTGTTCTGCGATGAAAGCGGCTGCAGTTTTTAATGTCATATGTTTTAGAGCCGTTAAAATCATACCGTCCAAATCCTCTGTTTCAGAGATATCCGTTCTTGAAGCTTTCCTGGGAGCACTCACCACAACAACAACTTCACCTTTTGGCGGACCAGAAGCAGCATAGTGGGCGGCAAGACCATTTAAGTCGTTTAAAACAACTTCTTCAAACTTTTTGGTGAGTTCACGGCACACGGCTGCTTTACGGTCACCAAAGGCCTTAGCAGCATCGGCAAGGCAGGCTGGAAGCCGTTTGGCGCTTTCGTAAAACACCAAACTAGCTGGTGTTTTCTCTTCCGCTAGGAACCATTCTTTGCGCGCTTTGGTTTTGTTCGGCGGAAACCCCATAAACAGAAACCTGTTTGTCGGTAACCCAGCAAGCGAGAGAGCAGTTACAACGGCACTKGGMCCMGGRATGGAKGTTACGCTCAGCCCTGCCGCATGGGCTTCCTCGACCAACTTGTAACCGGGGTCGGAAATAAGCGGTGTTCCTGCATCGGAAACAAGTGCAATGGCAGAGCCAGCCGCAATTTTTGCAAGTATCTTAGGGCGTTGATGCACTGCGTTATGTTCGTGATATTGCACCAAWGGCTTCTTCAGGCGGTATGCTGTCATCAGYTTAGCAGTAACGCGCGTATCTTCGCAGGCAACTGCATCAACCCGGGATAATATATCYTTYGCSCGGGCGCTGATATCGCCAAGGTTGCCAATAGGTGTGGCAACAATGTAGAGSCCYSCACTWAGTTTTTGRTCRTCGATGCTGATTTCTGCCACTTTTTGCTACCATTCTTTCGTCAGATATACCAAAAACCTGATACAGCCATTTCTATGSYAGCGCAATTGCTGCATAGAAGNTGRGCTCTAAGGTYCGCATGGTCGTAATATATTGAAAATACTGAGGGTTGTTATGTTTGCAAGGGYGATTAGAGAAAAATCCATTTCTTTGTTCGCGTGCCTTTCTTTCGTGGCACTAGCTGGTTGCGCAGCCAGCGCCCCTGAAGTGGGCCCAGGGGCTTTTGAGCGGCCTGTGGCCTCAGAAGAGCCGCTATCCCCTGCCCTTACTCCTGGCGATGGTTCTTTCGAGCAAGGTGTTTCATCTGCCACCGCTTCGACGGGCAATAAAATTACAGTTGCAATTATGTTGCCGCTTACAGGCCCTGAGGCTGAAACAGGTAATATGTTGTTGCGCGCTGCCATCATGGCGTTGTTTGACGCCGTTGACCCGCGTCTAAGGCTATTACCGCTTGATACAAAAGCAGATCCGGAAGAAACCAAAAAAGTCGCGCTCCGCGCAATAGAAGAAAATGCAGCAATTGTAATTGGACCATTGCTTTCAGAAAACTTATTGGCCGCCGGCGAAGTTTTAGGGCCCGCCGGTATACCAATCATAAGTTTTTCAAATGATAGCAAAGCGGCWGCACCCGGYCGRTTTATCATGGGGTTTCTACCTGAGACCGAAGTTAAGCGGGTTATAGATTTCGCTATCAGTGAAGGGTTAACCAACCACGCGGCCTTAATACCTGARGGTCGKTACGGCGAACGCGTAGTGGCAGCGTTTGGTAAGGTGGTATCYGGTGCCGGTGCAACAATTTCTGCCATTGWRSKCWAKMMRCSWGRWRWYRMTSMMRWRYKYSMSMCRGYDWWWCRGTTKTCYAWTTWYGMTRAWSRMRMAWMRSAKWYRMRMGAWGMMRTSCRYKYCSYSSSTYMSSKAYRYAKCGRYRTGATGGATGATATYGCTAAAGGGCTGGAAAGACGCGAAGTGTTGGATAGYTTAAACTATGACGCGGTCCTGGTTCCTGAAGGCGGCGCRCTCTTGCGCACGTTAGCCCCGCTGTTGCCCTTTTACGAACTAGACCCGAAAAAAATAAAATTACTAGGAACGGGGCTTTGGAGCGATAAAGGATTGTTRCGCGAGCCACCATTACAAGGCGCCTGGTTTGCGGCGCCTGAGCCAGAAGGTTCAAAAGAGTTTCAACAGCGCTACGAAAGAAATTTTTCCAAGGAACCCTTGAGAATAGCCAGTTTGGCTTACGATGCAGTGAGCCTTGTTGCCCTGTTGGCGCGGCCTGACCCTGCAATTGAGAACGAAACGCCCTTTTCGATTAATAGGCTAACTAATGATCTAGGATTTATGGGAATTGATGGTCTTTTTCGCTTCCTTCCTGACGGCACTATCGAGAGAGCGTTAGCAATACTTGAARTACGCCGCAGGGGTTTTCGGGTCGTTGACCCAGCACCCAAGTCATTTCCGCGTTTTGGGTTCTCGTTGAAAACAGCTGATAATCGCTAAAGCGCTATTTTTACCCTAAAATAATTAATATATTAATCAAAGTACCGAAGGCCGCCGAGGTCGCGTGCGTTGGTGGCCTAGAATACCGGTTTTAAGCCAATAATTTACCCAAAATGAAGTTCAACAACGGCATGCCTTTGCGCGTAAGGCGGATATGACTAGTTGTCTTTTCCATATGGCCGCTCGAGACCATTGTTTCCATTTGGTTTTTATCAATCACGTCGAATAGTTTCTGGCCAAAYAGYYGGCCCCAATGCTCAACATGCACACCYTCGGTTARRCGTAGTCCTGTAAGGATYGCCTCRCCMGCKCGYTCRTTRGMRGGRATATACTCYAGGCTTTCCAGTCCGGTTCCACGTGAAACAACGGCTGYAAGCCAGTCTTCAGGCCTTTTTATCTGRGCATGCGCRTAGGCACTGCCAGTCTCTTGTGCGGGAAGGCGCCCATGTGCTCCTGGCCCAATGCCAACATAATAGTCGCCCTGCCAGTAGGCCAAATTGTGCTGAGACTGCTGACCTGGGGCCGCATGATTGGATATTTCGTATGCGCTCAAGCCCTTAGCGCTTGTAAGGTCTTGCGACAGCTCATATAGCGCGGCTGCCGTATCTTCGTCGGGCAAAGAGAATTTCCCGCGCCGGAACTGGTGGTAAAAGGCGGTGCCCTCTTCAATTGTCAGCTGGTAAAGCGACATATGGCTGGTGCCAAAACCAAGAGCCTCGGTTAGTTCCTTTTTCCAGTCGTCCAGTGTTTGTTCGGGCAGGGCGTATATAAGGTCAAAACTTACMCGCTCAAAGTTGTCCTGGGCAACCTTCAGGGCTGCAAGGGCTTCCTCCGCTGAATGCAATCTTCCTAGGAATTTCAGCACGCGGTCATCAAGCGACTGTATGCCAACCGACAGCCTATTGACGCCTGCCTGCCGGTAACCCCGAAACCGGCCYGCTTCAACACTTGAAGGGTTGGCTTCTAAAGTAACTTCAATATCGCCGCTAGGGGCCCAATATTTGTGAATGGCTTCTATTGCAGCTGCAACTGTTTCTGGCGGCATTAAACTGGGYGTGCCGCCMCCRAAAAAWATYGATTTRGCTTTWARGTTKGGAAARTTTKCCGCWGCKGTTTCRATTTCTCGAACCAAAGCWGAGCGCCATTCTTTCTGGCTAACGGTCTCGCGGACATGGCTATTGAAATCRCARTARGGGCATTTTTTGAGGCAGAACGGCCAATGYACGTATATTGCRGCYGYMCCAGCATAYKYGCTWGGYRWRAARGTTARYTGRTTAACTGTTTTTRAAGCARGCATCGATCAATTGCYTAAAGGCGTGCGCRCGGTGGCTCATCGCATGTTTTTCRGAWGGBTCCATTTCAGCAAARGTTACTGMRTGGCCKGTGGGTATAAACATYGGATCATARCCAAATCCTYTRTYGCCGCGHAGCGGCCAGGTCARYGWMCCAAACACTTTTCCTTCGAAACTTTCCATGTGGCCGTCAGGCCAAGCCAGCGTTAGSGCACAKGTGAARTTKGCKSTYARATTTGTTGYKCCRSWYAACTTYTTGTTAATCGCGGCCATGGCAACAGTAAAGTCTTTTGATGGTCCGGCCCACCGCGCACTATAGATACCAGGTTCGCCACCAAGGGCTTCTACTTCTAAGCCGCTATCGTCTGCAAGGGCAGGTAGGCCCGATTTTGTTGCCGCGGCTACAGCTTTAATTTCCGCGTTAGCGATGAAAGTGAGGCCATCCTCAACAGGCTCAGGCAAGCCAAGCTCCCCAGCGGAAACAGTTTCTGTTCCAAAGGGCGCGAGTAGCTCGCCGATTTCCCGAACCTTGCCGAGGTTATGGCTGGCAATCACCAATTTGTTCGTATCGAAAATGCGCGCCAAGGCTTTACCCTTTGATTGTGGGGTGGGCCTTCGACCCACCGCAGCGTTGTCTTTTAGAGGCCAAGTGCTTTGCGCTGGGCTTTACCGATTGTATCGCAGCCCATGCGAGCAAGGCGSAGKAGCCGGAGAAACTCTTCTTCAGAGAAAGGGTCCTGTTCCGCGGTKGCTTGAATTTCAACGATACCACCTCYGCCGGTTAGCACGAAGTTGGCGTCGGTTTCGGCTTCGCTGTCCTCGGGATAATCTAGATCTARCACTGGTGTTTCTTTGTAAATCCCGCAGCTGATGGCCGCAATGCTGTCTGTAAACGGAATTTCTTTAAGGTGACCGTTTTCAATCATCCATGTGAAACACTGGTGGAGCGCCACATATGCGCCTGAGATAGAGGCCGTGCGTGTGCCCCCGTCTGCCTGGATAACATCGCAGTCGATCCGGACCTGGCATTCACCGAGTTTAACAAGGTCAACCACTGCCCGCATCGAGCGGCCAATAAGGCGTTGAATTTCTTGGGTGCGGCCGGATTGTTTGCCGCGTGCTGCTTCGCGGCCCATTCTGCCGTGTGTCGAGCGTGGCAGCATACCGTACTCTGCCGTGATCCAGCCTTTGCCACTATCACGCAGGAAGCCAGGAACCCGTTCTTCAAAGGTGGCTGTTACCAAAACATGAGTATTGCCGAATTTCACCATGCAGCTGCCTTCAGCATGCAAGGAAAAGCCTGGGGTCATTTCTAAGGCTCGTAATTCGTCGGTCGCGCGTCCACTGGGTCGCATAAATCTTCCTTCATAAAAGGGGAAAGGTTTGTTTCGCTTCTTCTAACGTTCTGCGCCGCTCAGGTCAAAGAAGAAGAAACAACAATCGGTGGATTGACGCTGGCCACCAGGGTTTTTACACTCAGTAGCCCAAGTAGAGGAAAAATATGTCGCTTTCCAACCTGAATGACCGTTCCACCGCCATATTTCGCAGCATTGTGGAAACGTATTTAGATACGGGCGAGCCTGTTGGCTCCCGCACGCTCAGCAGGGCTGAGGCCATTGATGTGTCGCCCGCTACAATTCGGAACGTTATGGCGGACCTGGAAGACGCAGGGTTGCTGTCTGCCCCTCATACGTCAGCAGGGCGCATACCCACTGACTTGGGCCTCCGCATGTTTGTAGACGGCCTGATGGAAGTAGGGAACCTGACCAAATCTGAGCGAGAGGCCATTAAAGGCCAGTGTGCTAACTCAGGACAAGGTATTGATAAAGTGTTGACTGAAGCGACAAAGGCGCTTTCAGGGCTTTCGCGCTGTGCCTCTGTGGTGATGGTGCCGAAACGCGAACTTGCGGTAAAACACATCGAATTTGTTTCTATCTCTCCTGTTCAGGCGCTTGTGGTCTTGGTCGCAGAGGACGGTACAGTAGAAAACCGCTTGATCGATCTGCCGCCGGGCTTGCCGCCTTCTGCTTTGGTGCGTGCAGGCAATTTTCTTAGTGCGCGCCTTATGGGGCATTCGCTAGAAGAAATGAAGGGCGCTATTGAACTGGAGCTTCACTCAAGGCAAGCGGAGCTGGACGGCATTACAACACGCATTGTTGAAAGTGGCCTTGCGGTTTGGTCTGGCGGCGAAGTGGAAACTGCATCTCTGCTTGTTTCTGGGCGCTCAAATTTGCTTGAAAACGTTGATGTAGCAGGGGATTTGGAGCGGGTGCGGCAGCTTTTCGAAGAGCTTGAGCGAAAAAAAGACTTGATCAAACTGATGGAGCTTGCCAAAGACGGGCGCGGTGTGCGCTTGTTCATTGGTTCTGAGAATAAATTATTTTCCCTTTCGGGTTCTTCTTTAGTGGTTTCTCCCTATATGAACGGTGCAAACAATGTTGTTGGCGTGATCGGTGTGATCGGCCCTACCAGGCTGAATTACGCGCGCATTGTGCCAATGGTTGACTATACGGCGCAGGTGGTCACCCGCCTGTTAAATCGCCCYTAGAAAGAAACCCMGCAGGGCYAYGGCACSTTMGNYMBDMCYGMWANNGAGTWYAMGNSACNYKGTRRTGRCTRANKAMWWCCRWMWTGMMGNCGAAGACGGCGGCTTGACGCAAGAAGAAATTGATGCGGCTGAAATTATTGAAGAAACGCCAGAGCCCACAGCTGACGAAATCATCGCTGGCCTTCAATCAGAGGTTACTGATTTGAAAGACCGGCTGTTACGCGCGGTTGCTGAAACTGCGAATGTGCGACGCCGGGCTGAAAAAGACAAAACCGATGCAAGCGCTTACGCGGTAACGGCGTTTGCGCGCGATATGTTGAATGTTGGCGATAACATGCGCCGCGCGCTGGATAGCCAGCCTGAAGAAGTCTCGGAAGATATGAAAGCCTTCACTGAAGGCGTTGTAATGACTGAGCGCGAACTGCTTAACACGATGGAACGCCACGGTATTAAGAAGATCGAGCCAGAAGTTGGCGAGAAATTTGACCACAAAGTGCACCAGGCAATGTTTGAAGCGCCAAGTGAAGACTACGCCCCCGGCAGGGTTATGCAGGTCGTGGCCCCTGGCTTCACTATTAAATCCCGCCTGTTGCGCCCAGCGATGGTAGGCGTTGCAAAAGGCGAGGCAAAAAAAGTGGATACCACAGCCTAGTTAGGCGTAGGTTCAGATTTTAGACCGAATTGATCAGGCTCTATCCTAGTGGTAGGGCCTTTTTCGTTGAATTTTTAGGTACCATATATCAAGGGCCCTTGACATATCTAATGGTAGTTCATATGTAAAGGAAACTGTACATAATGGAAAACACTAACGACATAGAGGTCATCATGGGACGTATCATCTTAAAATCACTTATTATAGCCTTATTGCCTATTTTGCTAAGCTTGGGCAGCGAGGCTTCCACCATTGAGCGGAGTGGCAAAGCCGGGGAGCACGCTATCGTCTTTATTCCAGGCTTGGCGTCTCACGGTGATTTGTGGAAAAGTTGGGCCAAACAATACTCAAAGAACAATGATGTGTTCGTTGTAACGGCGTCGGGTTTCGCGGGCGAGCCTGCAAGAGCTGGTTCTCAGCAGTTCCTCAGCGCAACAGTCGCTGAAATTATAGGTGTACTTAAGGCCGCGAATGTCRSTGACGTAACCCTTGTSGGGCATTCGATCGGCGGGCTGATGTCYTTAATGATCGCGAATGAAGCGCCGGATCTTGTGCGGAATGTGCTTGTTGTTGATAGCCTACCGTTTCTTGCGGGCCTTATGATGCCCGGCGTTTCGCCAGAACAAGCGGCGCAGCGCGCTCAGTATTTTGCAACGCAAATGAAAAACATGCCGCGAGAAGGTTTTTTAGACCAGCAAAAACAGGGTATGGCCATCCTCTCAAAAACCACGGCATTCCTTCCTACCCTTCTAGAATGGAGTGCAGCGTCTAATCAGGCGACAATAGCGGACGCCTTTGCGGAAACGCTTGCGACCGATTACCGAAGTAAGATATCAGGTATTGCTGCACAGGTTACGGTGTTGGCTGCCTTTGACCAACAAATGCCGGTTAGCAAGGATAGTCATAAAGCTGTTTACGAAGCGCAATATGCCGGTTTAAAAAACGGCCGCATAGAGATGATAGACGATAGTTTTCATTTCATTATGATTGATCAGCCTGAAGCTTTTTCAAAAGCCCTTKYTKTTRYMRWGWWAKWMKKKAYKYAAMRATRAAKWSYKYMKSAAWWWYMTWTCNKCRWMWCCWGNATNKTTAWCMYWTKKYTTNATAMKRYGTGGTGCTTTTTGGAGTGAATTACTATATCGGCGCTAATGAAGGGTTGGCACCGTGGATCATTGTGCTGCTTGCCATTATGCCTGTATTGCCAGCGCTTCTTGCGCTCAAGGTTGCTTTTGTTTTCTATAAAAGTATGGACGAGCTGCAGAAAAAAATCATGTCAGAGTCCGTTATAATATCGTTTCTACTTGTTGGCTTTGGCACTTTCACCTACGGGTTTTTGGAGGGCGCAGGCTTTCCTCCGCTGCCGTCGATATGGATATTGCCAGCGCTGATCGGTTTTCAAGGATTGGCTCTGGCTTTTGTTTCGAGAAAATACAAATGAAAAATCGCCTAAAAGTGCTGCGTGCTGAGCGTGATTGGAGCCAACAGGAGCTGGCTGATCGCCTGGGAGTGTCGCGCCAGACGATTAATTCGATCGAGCGTCAAAAATACGACCCCAGTTTGCCCCTAGCGTTCAAGTTCGCACAGGTGTTTACGAGCCAGATCGAAGATATTTTTGAACCAGAAACTGAGGATTTTTAGGAAACTGCATGGTACGAAAAGCGATTGTTAGAATAGTGCGCTGTTCTATAAGTGTTTTCTTACTGATTCAGTTCACTTAGGGAATTTAACGCCATTTAGTTAGTGTATTAACTAAATGGCGTTAAACATGATCGAAAGAACAAAGGTGATCAAAATTCAAAAAAGTACTTTAATACATTAAAAACAATGAGTTATCCTGATAATCGAGCAATACCTCAATTTTCCCATCATAAAGCCTCTGTTAAAGACGATAAGGCTTTGAATCAAGTTTTCATTATAACATATTGTATATAAAGAGAAAATTTCCGATAAACTTGGTGTTTTATTGGGCCCAACTATGGTTAATCAGCTATTTTAATTATCTAGTTAACTATTTAATGCGTTTTTGATGAGTGTTTTGGTATCTTCAATGCCATAGAGGGCAATGAAACCGCCCATTCTTGGGCCCTGGCTTTGCCCTAACAGCACTTCATAGCAGGCTTTGAACCAATCGCGCAGGTTCTCAAACTCTGCATCTTTGCCTGCTGAGTAGACTTCCGTCAWGATCAGGTTTGCATCATTTTCGKTTGCATCAAACACAGAAAGTCGTTTTAGCAAACTTCTGAAGGCAGTAGCCTCTTGCTCTGTCGCTGGCCTGAAAGATTTGTTTGGTTTTACAAAGTCTTCAAAATATTTGAGCGCGTAATCCATCAGCTTGTCGAGTGCTGGGAATTTCTCGGCGTTGGCGCCTTCRGCATATTTTGCAACAAAGCCCCATAGGGTTTCTTTGTCTTCTGCATTGGCCGCAGACACCAGATTAAGTAACAACGCAAAACTGATGGGAATTTCGTCTTGCCCAACTTTYCCGCCGTGTATATGCCACACGGGGTTTTTGTACCGGTCGCCTTGCTCTTGCTCCTGATATTTCCCAAGGAAGGTAAAATATTCATCCACTGCTTTTGGGATAACATCAAAATGTAGGCGCTTGGCTTTGCGCGGGCTCTGATACATGTAAAGCGATAGGCTTTCGGGGCTGGCATACGCTAGCCATTCTTCAATTGAAATGCCGTTGCCTTTGGATTTGGATATTTTATGCCCTTTATCATCTAGGAACATCTCATAACTAAGGGCCTCAGGCGGTTGGCCACCAAGAACGCGGCGAATAATCGAAGAAAGCTTTACACTTTCGTCTAGATCCTTACCGGCCATTTCGTAATCAACATCCAGCGCATCCCAGCGCATGGCCCAATCTACTTTCCATTGGCATTTCACATTGCCGCCGGTGATAGATGTTTCAATATGGCGGCCTTGCTCAGTTTCGTACGAAATAAGTCCTTTGTCCGGGTCTTCTATCCGCACTGGTACCTGCAGCACTTTGCCCGTGYCTGGGCAAAGCGGCAAAAACGGGCTGTATGTTTTGCGGCGCTCTTCGCCGAGCGTAGGCAGAATAACATTGATAACTTTATCGTAGCGCTGGCAAATCTTAATCAGTGTCGCGTCAAACCGGCCTGAGCGGTAACATTCGGTCGATGACAAAAACTCATAGTCAAAGCCAAACTGGTCAAGAAACGCCTGAAGCCGCGCATTGTTATGGGCACCGAAGCTATCGTGTGTCCCAAAGGGGTCAGGCACGTCGGTAAGTGGTTTTCCGAGCGCTGCCGTCAGTAAATCCTGGTTCGGCACATTTGGCGGTACTTTGCGAAGACCGTCCATATCATCAGAAAAACAGATGAGTTTGGTCGGAATATCAGAAATTTCCTGAAATGCGCGAATAACCATGCTGGTGCGCGCAACCTCGCCGAAGGTACCTAAATGCGGCAGCCCAGAAGGGCCATACCCTGTTTGGAATAGTACATAGCCTTTTTCCGGCGGGTTTCGTTTGAACCGTTTGACCAATTTWGCAGCTTCTTTGAACGGCCATGCGCCAGAGGAAAGTGCGAGATCGATATCTACAGTCATAAAAGTCACCACGAGAAAAAGGTTAAAAGCCGCCGGACACTATGTATTCTAGGGCGTTGCGTCAAGTTAAACACCTATTTTTGAGGAGTTTCATGCTGCATCAGGAATTGCGCAGCAATCGGTGCTTTTTTTTGCMGGGGCWCGCCCCTATGCTGCGCCGATGACAGAGAACCCGSCGACAGAACAAATAGCAGATTTGGTTGTGGACGCAGAACGCCGAAGYACGAGCCTTCGGTCTTTGCCGACGGCTGTTGTCGGCATTAGGGCAGCAACGATTTTTAGTGCTGAYGGCGAGATTGAGGAACTGTCCCTCGACGCCGCATGTGACCGTATCACTCGSAACCCGCATATTGTTGTGAACCGCGTTACGTCAGCGCAGCGCTTGGGTGTGCCGCAAATTCGCGCGTATGACTTGCTTGAGCTTTATGCTTTCATTCGCCCTGCGCGCTATTGCTTGCCGACGATATCCGGGCTTCTRWCTGCGYTGSGGTTGGAAGCMACCATCAAYTCTYCKGAAGATGAATGTTTGGTMTTGCACMAASWKKYCGAAAGGCTGTTAGCCGACGCTGGTTCTGAGACGTACCGCTACCGAGCCGGCGGCAGCCGAGTTGCGATGATGATGGCTAAGGCTGGCTGGTCGTGGGGGCCACTGGTAATTGGCTCTATTGAAACGTATGCTGACCACAGCCGGGAAGATGGCCTCAACTTATGGATGGCATTGCCCGAATGGGCTTGCAATATCAGTTTTCAAATTCGATCAGCAAATCCTTGGCATCCACCTGACTGCCGGAAGGGGCGTGCACCGTTTTGATGGTGCCATCGCGCTCAGCATGAATGCCGGTTTCCATTTTCATGGCTTCGATGGTCATCAACAAATCGCCCTGCTTGACCTTTTGGCA
>JAESRJ010000129.1 GCA_016764715.1 Kordiimonadaceae bacterium
CAAAGTACCCAAAACTGTTGTTTTGTGCGCTTCTGGCATGCTGTTAGTAGCAACTAAATCCAGCTCTGATTTAACGGTGAGAAAAACCGTGTAAGACTGGGCAACAAAATTAATAGATTGAAGAGGTTTTTCATAAACCTCGTTTGAAAATTCGCCCACCACACTAAGTTGGCGGACACTATAAAATCCTTGCAGAACCAATATGCCTGCAAGGAGCGCCAATACAGCCCAAATTCGGTAGGCTACAGAGGGTTTAAAGCGAAATTTTTCCACGCGCGAAGGCCTATTCTACCGTCACCATCATCTTCATCCGCGGATGAATAGCGCAGCGTACTCGGTACCGACCAGCGGTATCAAAACTCATGATGCCTTCCTGGTTGGGGCGCTGCAAACCAAGATCAACCTTGGCACCGTTCACCATCGAATAAACATTGTGGGCAACTTTATCATCGTTGATGAAAAGAAGTTCCTGTCCAATTTTCAGCGTAATCGCCTTTTCCGAGAATGATTTACCCTTCTGGAAAACCGTAATGCCGTCTCGCGCAACCGCACCAATTAAAGGTGCTGCGCAAAGGCAAGCTATCAAAGCTGATTTTTTTAACATACTCATATTCTTACTCTATTCTATTAATTGCCTGTTCCTGATACCTGTTTGACGTAAGGCCCATGGGCCTTTACGCCTCRGCTGCTGGCGGAAATATCCGCCGTATTTACTGCGGTAGTTTCGGATACGTTACAGGTGTATCATTGCTACTCAGTGTTTCTAAAAACGCCACTAGATCGGCTTTTTCATCTGCGGATAGACCCAGCGGCACAATGTCCGCTGACAGAGACGGCCGCTTCACAAAGCCACCATCATAATGGTCAACCACTTGCGCTAGTGTTGTCAAAGACCCGTCATGCATATAAGGCGCGCGTTCTACGATGTTGCGTAGTCCAGGCGTTTTAAAAGCGTGCTTAAGCACATCAATTTTTATAACGCCGTACCGGCCTTCATCATTGCCCGGGATACCAACATCGTGGAAACCCCAGTCAGTGAAATTCCAGCCTTCATGGCAGCTGGAACATTTAGCCTTGGTGTTGAAAAGCGTGAAACCGCGTTTAGCTGCATCACTGATGGCACCTCCTTCGCCTTCTACCCAGCGGTCAAATGGTGCAATGCTTGAAACAACTGTGCGTTCGTATGTAGCAATTGCTTTACCGATATTGGCGCGGTTCAGCCCTTCACCTGGAAATGCTTCTTCAAACGCCCCAGTGTAGTATGAAATCTCTTTAAGTTCGATTAACAGCTCTTCCATGTCCTGAGCCATCTCGCCGCCAGCGCCAATTGGGCCAAGGGCTTGCTCTTCCATGCTTTCGGCGCGACCATCCCAGAAATAGACTTCCCCCCACGCTAGATTAAGAATTGTGGGCGTATGGCGACCAAGCCGTGTCATAGGGGTGCCAACGGACGTTGCCTGCGCATCTTCCCAACTGAAGCTCGGATTGTGGCATGAGCCGCAAGAGATATTATTCTCTTTCGATAAACGAGGGTCGAAAAACAGCATTTTTCCAAGGTTGGCTTTCGCCTCAGAGAACTGATTGTCCTCAGGATAAGGTATCTCTGCAGGCCGGTGGTAGTCCTTACGGAAATCGGCGCTGGCCGCTTTACTGCCGCTAGCTGCCGCCTTTTCTGGTGTAGTCTCACTTGTTGCGAAAGCCCCAACTGATAGGGCAATACAAGAAATCAATATTACTGTTTTTTTCGCTAACATAACTTCCTCTTTTACTTTGACGTTACACGTGCCCCCGGCACTCTCATTATGGATTAACTGGCGTGTTGCGCTTCACAACCTCCGGCATCGCACCAATTTCTTCGTCGTCATAAAACGCGAGCAACTTGTCCCGGTAAGAAACRATTTGCGCAGGTGACGGCTTATGGAAACCGGTTTTAAGGGACGGCGTATCAACAATAATCACACCGCGCATGCCCATAAAAATATGAGGAATGCAGTGATATTGGTAAGTGCCAGATTTAGTGAAAGTAAAAGACCAACTCTGGCCTTTAGTTTCCAAGAAGGGGCTACTGAAACCAACGCCTCCCACAGGATACCCGTCCGGATACGTAATGACATTGTGCTGGTCGTCGGCCTGATTGATCCATTTAACGGTATCGCCAGCCTTGATTGTCAGTGTTTTTGGCGAAAATACGACTTGGCCATTTTCATTGTCAGTGATCACTTGAACGATATGTTCCTCGGCTTTCACAACCGTGGAGACCAACAGAAAACAACAACAAACGGCTAAAAGGACACTCTTCATACTACCACTCTCAACATAAAAAATACGCCCGCTAAACAAGCGGTAAAGAGAGTATTGGACTAAAATGGTAACTATTTCCTTAATCGACTAAGGACGTAGAAAATGGGGGTTAGTTTAATCCGAAAACTTAAAGTTTGTTACTACTTAACTAAGCGTTTCTAGATTTCTCAAAGAGCCCCTGTTTAAGGGAAAATTAACTCAAATCTGTTAAGGCATTGAATATAAGGAGTTTTTCGTTTTGAGTTTTTGGAAATTTTCAGTATGAGGCCTGTTATGAATATGACATCTGCTCTCTCTAACGCGTCCGAAACAACCCAAACTTATTTTCGCAAACGCGCCCTGCTGTCAGTGGCGATAGCTGTCTGCGTTTCTCTGCCCGCAGCTGCAGATGGCCACGCTCCACCCAGCGCCGAAGAAATGTGGAAAATTATTAAAGAACAGCAAAARCAAATTGCCGAGCTCCAAGTCTTGCTTAAATCGAAAATGTCGCCTGACGAGAAGGCTCACAAAAAACATGCTGGGGAGCGCATGGTCAAAAAAGACCCCGACGCGCTAACCGTTAATGTTGGCGGCTTTGTCAGGGCAGATTACGGAACCGGCAGCCGCTATACCCGCGATACGGGGCGCGACGTGCTTGGCGTATCACGCGCGGCACTTGCAACTGTGGCCAAATATAAGAACACCAGCGCAACGCTTGTTCTTGGGACGGGCGACTTAACGGGTAGCGGCGGTGGTGACTTCAACGGCAATACTTTCGTTGCTGACGCTTTCTTCAATTGGGATAATATTGGCGGTAGTAAATTCAGCCYGACCGGCGGTTTGCGCCCTATTCTATTCGGGTTGAAGCCAAATGGCTTCCCTGCCGATCACAGCTTGCAGGGTTCCATTGAATACGGCGCTGGCGGTGCCTTCGCAGTTTCCAACCAGGCGGGTGCCTCCATTATTGGCATGGTAGAGCTGGCAAAAGGTGTATCCYTTGAAGCCGGTTTCTTTGACTTTGACGCAGCCGCACTGGTGCCGGATGAAGGYTCCTCTTTCACGGAAAACTATTTCATTCAGATAAAAGTGAAAAACCTAGGCGGAACCGGTTTCTACGGCTTCCTTGGCTATGAAGGCCGGTATGTGGGCACCCTCAACGATACCCGGCCTATCTTTGATATTGGCGTAGGGTATGACACCGGCAAGTTTGATGTTTCCCTTGAGTATATTTCCCTAGACGGCGGCATCACAGGAACAGCAGCAGACGAAAGCTACTTGATTGCCGAATTCCAGTTTAGGCCAAACGATAAAACCACCGTGTATTTTGATTACGCCACCGCTGACCAGCTTAACCTTGATACATATAGGATCGGCATTGGCTATAATATCAACAAGCATTTCACCTTCAATATTGAATATTCGCTTGATGATTTCAGCGCGGCAGCAAACGCCAGCAGCGTAGATGCCCGGTTAACATTCGGCTTCTAAAACAGTGAGTCGGGCTAAGAAATGAGAGGCTGTCACTTAGGTGGCAGCCTTTTTTAGTGCTGATCGCAGTTTAAAGATGGGGGTGGCCCAACGATAGGGTCGCGCAGAAGTTTTCGCCTGCCGAAAACTAGCCCAAGGTGCGAAGGCCATTACTAGATGCGAAGGCCATTAATGCGGCAGCGAAACAATGCGCCAATAGTTGCGCAGCATAACCGCCAAATCATCATAGCTACTGCCCAGATCAGATTTTACAATATAGCCAGCTGCCCGCTTCCCGTACACAGCGTGCCGATCTGATTGGTCATTCGAAGTGGTTAAAACAAATACCACGGTATCGGACAAATCTGGGTCGGACAAAATTTCTTCAAGAAACTGATGGCCGTTCATGCGAGGCATATTGATATCCAGCAATACAAGGCGCGGTTTAGCAACCTTTTCTTGGCCGTTCTCACCCCGAAGAAGATCAAGCGCTTCCAAACCATCATGCGCCCGTACGTAAGCCTTCGGCATGCCCTCTTTTTTAAGAGCCCTTTGCACAGCCATCGCGTCGATGTCGTCGTCATCAACAACCAGAAYYSKYRMKWYSKMAGMCKYGYKMTSSMTMWWRTSWMYCMYRYSKMAMYKRYTMAYTRSWAAAATAATAGTAGCACAGTTTTCCCATTTTTATAACTCCTTGAAAAACCGCACAAAAACATTGGGTAAAATTGATCTTCACTGTTTAGTAAAAGGTTTTGTGGCACCCTTCATTTGAGGCTAAATGTGGCATCCCGCAAACACCCATTTTGAGGCAAACAGTAAAAATGACTGATTGCATAATAAACAGCGATAGAAACCGCATCCTAATAGTGGAAGATAACCGCGTGTTTGCGAAAATACTCGCTGGAATACTCAATACCATCCCGATCAAACACGCCATCGCATCAAGTGGTAAGGCAGCCGTCTCTGCCTGCAAAGGTGAAGAATTCGCGTTGGTCTTGATGGATATAAAAATGCCGGAAATGGACGGCATGCAAGCCACTAAAGCCATTCGGGCAATCTCTGACTATACCAGCACCATGCCTATCATTGCCGTAACGGCCCGAACTGAAGAGGAACATACCAAACAGTATGCAGCGGCAGGCATGACCGGCGTGGTCAAAAAACCGATCTCTTCACAGTCCCTATACGAGATATTATCCAAACATATGGGTGTCGAAGAAAACATCGCGATCCTCGAATGTAATTGGGAAGAATTGCGCAAAATCGAAGACGCGTTCACTGAAGGGACGAACATTGTCAACACAGAAACGATTGCGCAATATTATGCTTTGCTCAAAACCGATTTTCTCCCATTACTGAGGGAATATCTAATTGCAGGCCCTGACGAAATAAGTAAACTGGGCGAAGCCATTCGCGAAAACAACTCCAAACAGGCGGAATTTTTAGCTCACAAATTCAAGTCCACCAGCCATGTTTTCGGCGCGCAAGGCGTTTCCACCCTTTCCGCTCAGATTGAGGTCGCCTGCCGTARGGGAACTTTGGCCCAACACGCGCACCTCTTTACCGAACTTCATATTCAGTTTGAACTAACAAAGGCTATCCTCGAAAAACATGGGCGCAAGATGGCAGCCGAAGCACGGGAAAAAGCAAAGCAATAAATCCCGAAGCATCCTTTAGTTGCGCGATTAATTGCGCGTTCAATGTCTGCTAGTAACACACCTAAGTTTATTGCAAAAACAACCCGTTTTCAGGTCATTTTTCACCTTTCWTTAAGCTCATTCAGCTTACTCTGAATGTACAGTCAGGAGAGTATTTAGGCGTTGTTACGAGTGTTCCCTCAGCAAAAAAAAGTTGTAATTGAGAGGAAGTATAGATGCGTCGTTTAATCATGGTTCTGCTGCTTATAGTAGCCCCGTTTCAGTTCATAATGCCTGCTGCTTTTGCAGAAGATAAAAGCCCATGGCTTGTCAGGCTCCGTCTTATAGATATCGCGCCCAATGAAAGCAGTACCGTCAGTATTGGTGGGGCAGTTACYGCGGATATTGCRGTCGTTCCAGAGCTGGACATCACTTATTTCTGGACAGATAACATCGCCACCGAGTTAATATTAGCCACCAGCAAACACACTGTAGGCGCGGTTGGAACAGCCCTTGGTGATTTAGATTTGGGCACCATCTGGGTACTACCTCCAACCTTACTACTGCAATACCACCTAAACCCAGACGGTCGGTTCCGGCCCTATATAGGTGCAGGCCTCAATTATACGCTCTACTATAACGGCACYAGTGGGGACCTTGATTCCGTCGAATATGATAATGATTTGGGCTTCGCCTTTCAAGCAGGCCTGGACATTGGCATTAATGACAATTGGGCGTTCAACATTGACGTTAAAAAGATCTACCTGAACTCTAACGCGCGTATCAACGGCGGCGCAGTCACCGCTGACGTATCCTTGGACCCCTGGGTGTTCGGAGCAGGTCTCGCCTACCGTTTCTAACATGAGACCATCATTTCGCGGCCGTGCCTTACTATAGGCACGGCTGTTAGCCCTAGCCTTTTCCTGGCTTGCACAGCGCTTTAAAGCCTGCAGTGACAAAAGGCACCATACGCCGGTACGCCGCTTCCAAGTCATTTGATTTAACCTTGCCTGAGGAAAGGTTATCCAATCGGCCTGTTTGCGCTAAGGTCAGCGTCAAAGCGCCGGAGAAAAAATGATGTGACCAATAGATGTCTTCTTCCGCAGCGCCTGGCAGTACCCTCTTTAAGGCTCCGATAAATTCTTTCACCAACGGATCAAAAAACTGGGTCATCGCCTGACCGCCCAGTTCATGAGAGCTGTTAACTAGCGCAATCAATTCCATATAGTGACGCCAACCGGCGTCTTTCTCTAATCCTGCACCCAATAGCGGCTGGATAAATGCGTCTATAATGGCCTCAAGTTTAGGCTCTGCTTCGCCAGCTGCCGCAATGCAAGCCCTCAGGGCTGTTTGCCGCCTCTCATTGATAATTTCTGAACGGCGCGCCAACACAGCGTCAAAAAGCCCCCGCTTATTGCCAAAATGATAGCTAGCGAGCGCCAGGTCTACCTGGGCACTTTCCGCGACCATACGCATTGAAACGCCCACGAATCCCAGYCGSGCRAACAGCSSYTCWGCYGWRTCCAAAATSCGRTCTTTWCGMCGTAYTTTRTTTTTTACCRCRGTTTTAGCCAAGTTTTTACACCTCAAATCATTAGCCGAGATCTGAATAGTACCAATAAGTTATGCGCATGCAAAATCAATTTTTCATTGATCGTTGAATTTTTTGATTGACAGTTCAACGATCGTTGAGTTTATTAAGAGGCACGTTGGAGAAACAAACCCTTCCTGGGGAGGAATAAAAATGGATATGACCAAGACAACTCTAATCGCCCTACTCGCTTCCACCTGCATTTCAAGCGTAGCGTTCACTTCAAGCGCAAACGCCCAGGAAGCAGATGAAGGTGAAAATCAGTTAGAAGAAATTCTGGTAACGGCACGCCGCCGCTCAGAATCCCTACAAGACGTGCCCGTGGCCGTAACGGCTTTCAGCAGCGATACGCTGAAGTTAATCGGCGCTACCGACATAACCTACCTCGCGCAAAGCCTGCCCAATACAACGCTCAAGGTGTCGCGCGGCACAAACACTACCTTAACCGCGTTTATCCGGGGTGTAGGCCAACAGGATCCGGTGGCAGGTTTTGAAGCAGGCGTCGGCATCTACATTGACGACGTCTATTTGAACCGGCCGCAAGGTGCGGTTCTTGACGTATATGATGTTGAACGTATCGAAGTACTCCGTGGTCCGCAGGGCACCCTCTACGGCCGCAATACAATTGGTGGCGCGCTCAAGTATGTTACCAAACGTCTCGGCGAAGAACCAAGCCTTGATCTTACAGGATCGCTCGGCACCTACGGCCAACACGAACTTAAAGCAACCGCGGAAACGCCAATTACAGATACTTTCCGTGTGGGCGCTTCCGTTGCGTATTTGCAGCGGAACGGTTACGGCGAAAACCTTATAACTGGTGCTGAACATTACAACAAAGACATTCTTGCCTTCCGTGCAAGCGCTGAGCTAACGCCAACACCTGAGCTCTTTATCCGCATTTCGGGCGACTACCTAAAAGACAACTCCACCGCAAAATCTGGCCATCGTTTGATACCCGGCTTAGCAAGCGGCGCCCCCATACTGGACAGTGTCTATGACACACGCGCAGGCATTCAGGGCCGTAATGACGCGAAACAGTATGGCGGCACCTTCTTAGTGGAATATGAAGCCAGCGACACTGTCACTATCAAAAACATCTTTGCTTACCGCGAAGGGCAGGACTTCCAAACCATCGATTTCGATAGCTTGCCGGTTCAGGATGTAGACGTCCACGTAGCAGCACTGAACGATCAGTTGAGCAATGAATTCCAAGTCCTTTATCAAGGTGACGGCATCGACGGCGTATTTGGATTTTTCTATCTAGACGCAAATGCCTTTAACGAATTTGACGTATTGCTATTCCCGCTTGGCGACATTATTGGCTTACCGGGTTTCAATGCTACAACGCTCGGGAATGTTGAAACCAAAACTTGGTCTATATTCGGAGATTTCACTTTCGATATCAGCGAAACACTTGGTCTTGATAGTAAACTCGAACTGAGCGTCGGGGGCCGCTATACCGATGATCGCAGGACTTCGCGGGTCTTTAGACAAACTGTTATTGGCGGAAACACTGCCAATTTCGGCGGCACAGGTGTAGCGATCGGCACAGTGTCCGATTTCCTCGGCGAAGCAACGTTCAAGGATTTCACACCGCGCGTAAGTCTTTCCTGGCAGCCAAGTGATGACCAAACTATCTATTTGTCATACAGCGAGGGCTTCAAGGGCGGTGGGTTTGACCCACGCGGCGCAACCACTGCAGCACCAGACCTCAATAACGACGGTACGGTTTCAGAAGACGAAATCTTCGACTTCCTTCAGTTTGAGCCGGAAAAAGTGATCACCTACGAACTCGGCTTTAAATCAAGCTGGGCTGAAGGCCGTGTAACCACCAATATCGCCTTCTTCTACAGCGACTATACCAATGTGCAGGTACCGGGATCTGTCGGTGTCGACACTGACGGCGACGGTATCAATGATACTTTCGCAGGCGTAACAACAAACGCGGGTAAAGCGACCTTCTACGGCGTGGAATTCGAAGGCCAAGCCATTTTAGGCGAAGATATCTCGGTTGATGGCGATAGCCTTATTGCCAGCTTGAGCATCGGCATTATTGATGCCCAGTATGACGAGTTTTTCTCAGCTGTAACGGACCCAGGGACGGGCATAACCTCTCTTCAGAATATTGCAGATCAACGCGTTATTCAGAACACTCCGTCTGCTTCAGGAAACTTCCGCCTTACCTACTCGCGTCCTGGTGATTGGTTTGGTGCTGAGGGGAATTTCTCTTTCACAACAGCTCTGTCCTACAAAAGCGAGACACATCAGTTTGAAACCGCCAATATTTTCCTTGACCAACCTTCCTACTATCTTCTGGACGCCAGTTTTGTTTGGACATCAGATGACGGAAAATATCAAGTTGGCCTGCACGGCAAAAACCTAACTGACAAGCAATACATCATTGCCGGTTACAATTTTGCCAATGCGGCCGGTACGGCTCCAACACTGGGTACAGAGGGTGTTGCTAACGCCTTCTACGGCGCTCCTGCTACTGCCACCCTTACCTTTGGTGTTAAGTTCTAACTAACCCCCCGAAGACGGCACCGCATCTGGTGCATCCGCTCCGCGGTGCCGTTACTCTTTCGACGCTTCATAAAATTTCTGCTCGATGAGGTACCTGATTATGGCTGTATTCAATACTGAGCCACCCCTTTTCCCTGAGATACTATCGCTTCACGGGAAATGGAAGGGAAACAAAACAGCCCTCATTTACGGTGACCAAAAGCTTAGCTGGCGTGACTTGAACCATGCAGCTAACCAGATCGCGAACGGCCTTAATGCAAACGGCATCGGCCCAGGGTCTATGGTAGGCCTTGTGATGAAAAATGGCCGCCAAATGGTCGAAGCCATTCTTGGCATTATGAAATCTGGCGCGGCCAGTGTCCCGATCAACTTATCAGTAACAGACGACGCCCTATCAGCCATGCTGAAGGATGCAGATGTAAAAGCTATCATTGCAACAGGGGATCAAACAGATCGGCTTCAGMGTTACCAAGCCGGGGAACTCGCCCTGCCGGTCCTTATTGCCGAGAACGCCGCGGGCGATGCCTTTGAAACGTTTAAGGTAACGCAGCCGCAAACTAACCCCACCACTGCAATCGAGCCCGGTGCGCCGCTCAATGTTATTTACAGCTCAGGCACGACAGGCACGCCAAAAGGCATTGTACACACGCATGCCGGCCGCAGAGACTGGGCTTACGACATCAGCATTGCTCTTCGGTATGACAGCAGTGCCAGAACCSKYWYYRWCCTCGGCTTGTATTCAAACATCAGCTGGGTTGGCTTTGTCGCCACCCTACTTGCGGGCGGAACGCTGATTATTCACGACAGCTACAACACAGCGCATACTCTGGCGACTATTCAGAATGAGAAGATAACCAATTTTTCGATGGTRCCAATACAGTATCAGCGGCTTCTCGAAGACCCGACAAACGGCGATTACGATCTTTCCTCGTTGAAAGCGATTATGAGCTGCGGTTCTCCGCTTCATAAAGACCTGCGCCGCCGGCTCTTTAATCGGTTAGGCCCTGTGGTGATCGAATTATTCGGTCTAACGGAAGGCGTTGCCACCACCCTTGACCCCGAAGAAGCTGAAGGCCGCATGGGCTCCGCAGGGAAACCCCTTGTCGGTACCGATATAAAAATCATTGGCGACGACAATGTTGAAGTTTTTCAGGGGCATACCGGCGAGATCGTAGCCATAGGTCGCATTTTGATGCCCGGTTACCTAAACCGGCCGGACGCCACTATGGAAGCTGTATGGACAGACAATAATGGCCARAACTGGCTACGCACTGGCGACATAGGCATGCTCGACGAAGAAGGGTACCTCTATATCGTTGACCGTAAGAAAGACATGATCCTATCCGGCGGGCAAAAYATYTACCCACAGGACATTGAAGCAACTTTACTTGAGCATCCTGCGGTCATGGAATCTGCTGTGATCGGCGCTGCGAGCGCCACATGGGGGGAAACMCCGCTTGCTATCGTTGTTGTGGAAACCGCCACCGATACGCTTGCAGACGARATAAAAGCCTGGGCAAATAACAAGCTGGGRAAACAGCAGCGAATTGCAGGCGTAGAGATCGCAGCACTCTTACCTAGAAACCCWAATGGTAAAACCCTGAAGAAAACCCTACGCGAAACCTACAGCCACATCACGTTTCAATAAAGCCCTAGCCGCGATTAGCCACCTAAACCCCATGAAACCGGCACTTTTACCGTCATCGACAGCAGCATCTGCCCGTAGGCTTTGCCYTGTCCGTCCAAYCTAATAGACGCAGTTCCCCCGCCGCCGAGCGCTTCTGTCATTAAGAAATTAAAAGCATCAAATCCAGGCACATAATACCGCGTGATRGTCCCCGATACTAAATGGCTGAAATAGTCCGCAACGCTTTCCTCGGTGACCTGCGCTGCGATCACACCCAGGAACTCTGGCTTTCGCGCCATAACACCAATATTTGCGTTATCCCCTTTATCGCCGCTCCGGTTGCAGGCAATCATTTCCAGCGGCACTTCCTCACGGGGTTCGTCAGCAGCAATGTCAGGTATGAAGTCGGGTGAGTGAGCGGGCTCTGACACTTCGGCTGCCGCRTAGTGCTGCGCCGCAATTTTTCCGTCACCCAGCTGAACCGTAACTTCAATGGCATTCTTTTTAATGAAACAAGAATGAACGCGCATCAAGGGTTGAGGTCGGGCCCGGCCACCGCCCATGCCGCTCATCCCCGGTGAGGCCGATGTGGCAAGATAAGCCAATTCCGCAGCAGCAAAAGACAGCGCCGCTCGGCTTTCGTGGTGGACGCCAAACTTTGCCATCACTTCCCGTGTGGCTGCCCCGTTTGCATTAGGGCCATACGCATGTTCCGCGCCAATATACTCAAGTGATACATTAGTGAATTCTTTTATGCCATTATTTCTAAAATGTTTTTCTGATCTTTTTATCCACGACTGTAAATTGGCCTTTGCTTTATCCAAGCTTCTTGGCCCTGCAATATAGAAGCTGCCTAGCAACCTGTAGCCGTCCATATAAGTGGCGCAAACCTTATAATTAGGCCCCGGCGCGCGTCCTTTGGCACCAGTGACGCGAACAACATCTAGTGCGATCTGTTCAAGTTTAACAGCTGAAAAATCACAAGCCACATCGGGCAGAAGATAGTTTGCTGGATCACCAATTTCGTAGAGAATTTGCTCCCCTACGGTGAAGCGCGTCACCATCCCGCCTGTATTTGCCGGAATACATATATCAAAACTGCCGTCTTCGCTCACTTCCGCTACAGGGTAGCTCATATCAGAGAAATCAGGCACCAGATGCCAGTCTGTGAAATTGCCGCCCGCACACTGAGCTCCGCATTCAATCACATGGCCTGCCAGCGAGCCTTGAGCCAAACGGTCATAATCGAGCATGTCCCAGCCAAACTCGTAAATCAGCGGCGCTAGCGTCACTGCGCTGTCGACTATGCGGCCTGTTACGACGATATCAGCCCCAGCCCTTAGCGCGTCGGCAATTGGTTCCGCGCCCAAGTAGGCATTAATGCTCGCGAGCTTTTCAGGCAACGCTTTGCCAGWCTGSGTTTCAGCTAAATYCYCACCCGCAAACTCCGCCATGCGACCAGAAAGATCGTCTCCGTACACGCCTGCKATTTTAAGGGAGAGGCCAAGCTCCTCTGAAAGAGCTTCGAGCGCGTCAATACAAGCAGGAACGTTAACACCCCCTGCGTTCGCAACAATCTTGATACCTTTTTGAGCGCAGTCCGCCAGCACACCTCGCATCGCAACCGTAACGAAGTCGACCGCATAGCCAAGATTGCTGTCCTTGGCCTTAGCGCGCGCGAGGATTGCCATAGTCGCTTCGGCCAGATAATCGAAAACCAGATAGTCAATTTCGCCTTTATCTACTAACTGGCGTGCCGCTAATTGGCTGTCACCATAAAAGGCGGAAGCACAGCCGATGCGAATTTTCTTGTTTGAAAGRCTATCCATTTAAGAAGCCTCCTCTGACGSGGCCATATCAATAACGACAAGTATTTGCTGGCCTTTCACTTGCTGGCCAATCTTTAAGTTCAGTTTTCCAACTTCGCCTGCAACGGCAGCCTTAAGGCTATGCTGCATTTTCATTGCTTCCATTATGACAAGCACCTGTCCTGCCTCAACGGTATCGCCTTCAGCTACTTTGATATCGACTATCGCGCCGTCCATCGGTGCCTTCACCTGTCCGCTGCCCGCCCCCTGAGCAGTTTGCGCTGGCAAGTGGGTGATATCCCGGAAATGGTAATGGCCGGTTCCTGCATCCAGAAACAGATCTGTTCCGTCAAGGGCAAAGGCAAAAGCAGACCGAACGCCGCCAATAATCACTGTGCATTTATGCGCCTCGAATTTAATTAGCTCAATAGAAACCGATTGCTCACCGCATGTGGCCTTAAATGTCCCACTTTGTCCCACTAATGTCACATCATGTGACATTGCGCCGTCGTGCAGTTTGAAATGAGCTTCAGGGGCCGCAGAACTGCGCCAAGCTCTGCTGCCTTGGCCCCCGGAGTGTCCTTGGGATCTCSTTTTGGTATGCCCTTGAATATAAAAACAAAGGGCGACCTTTGCTAGCGTTTCCGYACCTGGGTCCACACTCTGTAAACTCACATCGCCTGAGAAATGGTCYTCCARAAAKCCWGTATTTGCATCCCCTCGSCGGAAAACATCATGSYCTAAAACATTRTGCAGGAAACYRAGGTTATTGTKTATACCCAAYARCTTAGTRTCCWGYACTAARGASGATARYCGGCGCAMMGCYTCRGCCCTWGWGGCYCCGTGYGCGATCAATTTYGCYAGCATCGGATCAAAGTACACACTGACGCTTTGCCCTGCCGCAACCGCGTGATCCGTGCGCACCCCTTCGCCTTCTGGGCTATACCAATAGCGCACATCACCCGTTTGCGGCATAAATCCGTTTCGCGGATCTTCGGCATAAAGCCTTACTTCAACCGCACAGCCCTTCAGCTCTACCTCATCCTGTTTCAACGGCAGTTTCCCGCCAGCCGCAACAATCAACTGCCATTCAACGAGATCAAGCCCAGTAATCATCTCCGTCACCGGATGCTCCACCTGCAACCGSGTRTTCATTTCCAWGAAGWARAAGNTCKTNGTYWMTATCCACCAAAAAYTCAACGGTWCCWGCAYYWWSATAAYCSMMMGYCWWMGCYGCTKYRACYGCYACWKCMCCCATCTYYKWSCGMARKTCANKYGTNRAYANAAWKGGMTNGGYGCNKMTTYCAMTNAWCTTYTGGTKSCGGCGYTGWATCGARCARTCMCGCTCAMMYAAATGSAYKMWATTMCCRTGYKRRTCWGCSAAAAYYTGAAACTCAATATGACGCGGCTGAAGAATTGCCTTCTCTAATATTAAGTCACCGTTACCAAAAGCATTTTCAGCTTCAGACCGCGCGGAGGAAAGCGCAGCACTAAAGTCCTCAGGGCGGGTTACCAAGCGAATACCACGCCCGCCGCCGCCAGCAGCAGCCTTTACCATCAGCGGGTACCCGATTACCTCAGCCTCCCTCTGTAGCGCGGCCTCATTCTGGTCGGAACCCTGATACCCCGGAATACACGGCACACCAGCTGCAAGCATTGCGTCCTTGGCTTTGGCCTTGTCCCCCATCAGTTCAATCGCATCCGCAGTTGGCCCAATGAAAGTCACCCCCGCATCTGCGCAAGCACGCGCAAAATCAGCATTTTCAGACAGAAAGCCGTAGCAAGGATGAATAGCATCAGCGCCAGTTTCTTTTGCTGCAGCGAGTATTTTCTCAATAACCAAATAGCTTTCCTGCAGCGTCGTACCGCCCAGAGCAACGGCTTCATCCGCAGCCGATACATGCAGCGCTTGCGTGTCTGTATCGCTATACACAGCAACTGTGCGGTACCCAAGGCACCGGGCAGTCCGTATAACGCGCAAGGCGATCTCGCCGCGACTGGCAATAAGTATCTTCCGAAAGTCACTCATAACTTTTGCGCCCATGTGGGTTTTCTTTTATCTCTAAAGGCCTGTGTGCCTTCTTGGCCTTCTGGGCTCGCCAAAGAAGCTGCAAACGAGATCGCCGCCTCGTCCAGCAATTGCTCCAGCTCTGAACCCGCAACGGCCTGCATCAAGGCTTTGGTGGCTGCATTGGCCCCAGGAGCAGTGCGCTTTACCTGAGCAAGAACCTGTGCCAACTGCTCTTGCATCTCCGCCTCACCATCGGTTAGGTAGTGGGCAATCCCCAGATTACAGGCCTCAGCCCCATCAACCCAAGCGCCCAAAAGCGCGAGCCTACGAGCCTGCGGCAATCCAATACGCGAAACAACAAACGGCGCTATCTGGGCAGGAATAATACCAAGGCCGGTTTCCGGCATGCCAATTTTCACCCCTACATCCGCGATCGCAATGTCAGAAATGCATGCCAAGCCAAGCCCACCACCAAGCACAGCGCCTTCAAGTAAAGTGATAACCACTTGGGGAGCTTGGTTAATTTTGGTAATCATATGCCCGAATGAACGATTGAACTTTAAGGCAGCTTCACCTGGGTTATCATCTGCATCCATTTTCATGCTCGAAATATCACCGCCGGAACAGAAATTCCCCTCCGCCCCCTGGAGTACAACAGCGCGCACGGAGCGGTCGTTTTCAATGTAGGAGAAAACCGCCATCAGTTCCTCGACCACTGCACCATTCATTGCGTTCCGCTTGTGCGGCCGGTTGATCGTGATAGTCAGCAAACCACCACCCGTTTCCAGCAATAATTCGCGACATTCTGGATAGGTCATTGTTTTTCTCCGAACTGAGCAGCCATTAGAACCTCGCCACACCAAAACTGTTTGTATTCAGCTGACGCGTATCAGCCTCGCGGCAAATATCGAGCGCAAAGGCAACAATGCTGCGGGTRTCRCGCGGATCAATGATCCCGTCATCCCAAAGYCGAGCTGTGTTCACCAAGGCACCTGATTTGGCTTCCATGGTATCAACAACGTCCTTTTCCATCGCATCAAGTAGTTCSACATTMAGAGCGCCAGCACGTTTCATTTTGGCTTCGCCAACAGTGCGCATCACACTGCCYGCTTGCTGTGGCCCCATCACAGAAACYACACTGCGCGGCCATGCGAACATAAARCGMGGGTCCATCCCGCGYCCACACATGGCGTARTTMCCWGCRCCAAACGAACCRCCCACTACAATGCTAATTTTKGGCACTGTSGCATTSGTYACAGCYTGAATTAGYTTGGCMCCGTGYTTGATRATGCCYGCCTGYTCAGATTCAGTRCCGACAATGAAACCGGTGGTRTTATGCAAAAACAGGATCGGTGTGCCTGACTGTTCGCACARCTGTATGAACTGACCAGCCYTTGCRGCACCYTTGGCYGTRATCGGCGCATTATTGCCWATAACACCGCAGGTATGGCCCTCAATGTCGAAATGGCCACAAACAGTGCCGGTATCGTAGCTCGGCTTAAAATCCAGGAAGTCAGAGCCATCAGCAATTCGAGCGATAATCTCCCGTACATCATACGGAATTTTTGGATTAACAGGTACCAGACCTAACAGTTCCTCAGCTTCGTACAGCGGGTCGGCGTATGTTACGTCGTCAGGCCGCCTGCCCTTGTTCCATCCGAGTTTGGTCGTAATTTCTCTTGCTAATCTTACACCGTCAGCATCGTCTTCAGCTAAATAGTCGGCTGTACCCACGATCTCGCAGTGCATTTCTGCGCCGCCAATTTCTTCATCCGTGGCGATCTCGCCTGTTGCTGCTTTCAGAAGCGGCGGCCCAGCCAAATACATCGTCGACTGGCCGCGCACCATCACCACATAGTCCGACATCCCTGGCTGATAAGCGCCGCCTGCCGTAGCGCTGCCGTGCACCACTGTAATTTGCGGAATACCGGCCGCTGACATTTTTGCCTGCACAGCAAAACCTGCGCCCGAAGGCCCAAACCAGTCACCCAGCGTTTTCAAATCACCGCCACCGCTTTGCGCAAGTGTAATCACAGGCAGTTTGTTCTCTAGCGCGAGCGCCATCATGCGGCCGCGCTTGGCACCAGCAAGCTGGGTTATCGTGCCGCCCTTGGTTAGATAATCATCTACTTTCACCATGCAGCGCACGCCGCCAACATAGCCAATACCCGCAATGCAGCTGCCGCCCGCTCCGCTGCCGTCCCGGTCGCCCTCTTGAAGGTATCCACAAAGCGTTGAGAGTTCTAAGAACGGTGCTCCCCTGTCAATCAACAAGTTCAAACGGTCCCGCGGCGACATAAAMCCGCGTTTTTCGTAGCGCGGTGCYTTRGCTGCYGCYGCGTCAATAACSCGGCGTTCAATGGCCCGGAACTCRTYSACAGCCGCCARCATCSAAGCATGRTTTTCTTTATACTCARRCGAGTTRRTATCTAWCTGAGTGTCTAATATTGCCACTGYCCGCCCCTATTTCGCAGGATTTCKGCGCGGCAGGATWTTCATSTGCTTGCAAATGATRCCMAGCATCACYTCRTCMGCKCCGCCKCCRATCGAGCCAAGCCTGCCGTCCCGGTAGGAACGCGCCACAGGGTTATCCCACATAAAGCCCATACCGCCCCAATACTGCAGGCAACTGTCCGAAACAACGCGCGAAAGCCGCCCGCATTTCAGCTTCGCCATGGACGCTTTCATAGTTACGTCTTCGCCGTTGATATAGCCTTCTACGGCGCTGTATACGAGCGCACGGAGCGCCTCGACTTCGGTTTGCAGCTCCGCCATTTTGAAATGTACGACTTGGTTATCAAGGATCGACTTGCCAAAGGCCTTGCGCTCACGGGTATATTCAATGGTCGCGTTAATATTGCCTTCCATACCCTTAAGGGACGCAGCAGCTGCGTGCAGGCGCTCCTCCTGGAACTGTTGCATCTGATAAGAAAACCCTGCGCCCTCTTCGCCGATCAGGTACCGCTGCGGAATACGCACATCATCAAAAAATATCTGCGCGGTGTCAGAAGAGCGCATACCGAGTTTGTCTAACTTCTCGGAAAAACTGACGCCCGGAGTGTTTGTAGGCACAATCACCAGCGACTTGTTGCTGTGAACGGGCCCATCCCCTGTATTCACCAACACACAGAGGTAATCTGCCTGCGTCGAGTTCGTGATCCACATCTTGGTGCCGTTGATCACATAATCATCGCCGTCTTTCACCGCGTTTGTTTTGATCGCTGCAACATCAGATCCAGCTCCCGGTTCGCTCACCGCAATTGAAAAAACAGCGTCGCCGGCAATTGCAGGGACCAGAAATTCCTGCCGCAGTTCGTCACTACCGAATTTCGCCAGCGCTGGTGTCGCCATATCGATTTGCACACCGATCCCCATCGGGACGCCGCCACATTTGATGGTGCCAAGTTCTTCTGTCAGCACAATCTGGTAGCTGTAATCGAGCCCCAAGCCGCCATACTCTGTGGGTTTAGTKATRCCTAACAGCCCCAAATCGCCCATCTTCTTGAAAAGCGAATGTGCCGGGAAAATGCCCGCAGCTTCCCACTCATCAACAAACGGGTTAATTTCAGCGGCAATAAACTGTGCCGCCGTGTTGCGGATCGCTCTGTGTTCGTCAGTTAAAAGCATGGAGGCTCCTATTTAAATACGCTATCTTCTGCGCCGATTGCGGCGGCTTTTATAAAGGCGGGACGTGCTTGCAGCCGTTTCAGGTAATCAGCGACTTGCGGTGTATAATTGGTGTCCAGTCCTAGCGACTGTCCGAGGTGCAAGGCATAGCCAACGGCAATATCCGCAATAGTGAAACGCTCGTCACACAGAAATTTCCGGTTTTCGATATGGGCATCCAGCTTGCGAAGGCGGGCAATGAACCATGCAGAATAGTCTTGCACGGCTTGCGGCAATTTTCGCTCTTCCGGTTCAAGCATACTATAGCGAAGCACTATAGTTTGCGGAAACGTTAGCGTCGCGTCGCTATGGTACAGCCAGTTCAGATAGTCACCGTATTCAGGATGATCAACGGTTAAGCTAAAGGTCTTCTGACCGTGCTTTTCAACCAGATAGTGGCAGATTCCGGTCGATTCCGTCATGGTAATATCGCCGTCCTCGAAAAAAGGAACAGTACCTAGTACGTTAACGCCGAGATACTCTTTCTTAAAAAATCGCGGCGGAAATGGCAGCATTTCCAACTCGTAGTCTAAGCCCATCTCTTCTAGTGCCCATAAAGGCCTCAGTGATCGTGCGTTATGGCAATGCCAAAGTTTCATCGTCATAGTTAAAGCCCATATTGCCGCGCGGCGAGATCGCGCATGATTTCTTCTGACCCACCACCAATAGCGTTTACCCGTACTTCGCGGTAGATACGCTCAACGCGGTTGCCGCGTATGTAACCTGCGCCGCCTAGAACCTGCATCGCTTCCCGCGCGCAATATTCCATGGTTTGGCTGCACTGAACTTTCAACATCGCAATGTCGCCGACGTTTTCATTGCCGCGCACACTTTCTGCGCAAACCACCTGAAGATAAGCCTCGGTGGCGTTGATCCGCATTTTCATTTCAGCAATTTTATGCCGGATAACCTGGTGATCAGCGAGCCGTTTACCGAATGTCTTCCGCTCGCGTGCCCAGTTCACAGCTTCTTCTAAGCATACCCGAGCAGCGCCAATCATAGAGACAGACATGCCCAATCGTTCGCCGTTAAAATTATGCATGATCACGCTGAACCCGCGATTTTCCTGCCCGAGTAAATTTTCTACAGGCACGCGAACATTATCAAAATACAGTGTTGCAGTATCAGATGCCCACCACCCCTGTTTCTTGTCGATCGCTGTGCGGCTAAAGCCCTCACTATCCGTGGGGATCAGCAACGTAGAGACACCCCCGGCTCCAGCACCGCCGGTGCGTACGGCCGTGGTTACCCAGTTCGCCTTCATACCGCCGGTGATAAGCGTTTTGGAGCCATTAACGACATAATGGTCACCATCGCGGTTTGCTGTGGTTGTTAGCTGAGCCACGTCCGAACCAGCGCCCGGTTCAGTAATACCAAGTGAAATACGTTTTTCACCGGATATCACCGCTGGCACAACTAACTTGCGTACGTTTTCTTGACCGAATTTCACGACTGGAGGCAAGCCGATTGAATGAACCATTAGGCTGGCCCCAAGGCCACCAACCCCGATCCGCGCCAGTTCATCGCTTAGAATGTTTTTGTGCCATATATCGATGCCGTCAGAGACACCGCCGTATTCTTCTGGGTAGCCGAGGCCAAGAATGCCCATCTCTGCTGCTTTTGCCCATAAAAAATCAGGAATTTCACCGGCTTCATCCCAGTCAGCAGCATAGGGCATGACTTCAGCGTCAAAGAATTTACGGAGTTGATCACGCCAAGCACGGTGGTCTTCAGTGAGGTAAGGGTTCGCTAATCTAGAGCTATCAAAATCAAGAGCCACGCATAGTCCTCTCGCACAAAATTCATATCATCTGAGTTTAGCTTAGTGGCAAAGGCAGCATGGGTCTTACTAAATCACGCCAAAATGAAGTTATTTAGCGCCATTCTCGTATTCAATTTGAAACGCACTTGGGCTGATGCCTGCCCATTTTCTAAAAGCTGCTGAAAATACGCCGGAACCACTATACCCCAGCAAGAAAGAGATCTCAGTAATGCTGAGCTTGCCAGAAGACAGATAGCGTTTAGCAAGTTCTAGCCGCGCTGCCCGGACTTCTGCATCGAAATTGGTCTGTTGGCTCTGCAGGCGACGCTGCAATGTTCTGGCTGACATATKAAGATCCGACGCCACAGCCGATACTTTCACGCCGCCTTGCGGTAGACAGCGCACGATCGATTGCCGAAGCCGCGGCCAAAAGCTGTCACTTGGGTCCCTGCCATCAAACAACTGCGAAAAAGAACCGGCCCGGTCCCAGCGTTTGTTATAATCCTGCTGAACAAGCGGATAATCCAAGGATACCCGGTCGAAATACAGACAGCTTACCGGTTGATCAAAATAAAGCTCAGAACCAAATACTTCTGTTAGCTCTCGGGTATCATCCGGCTGCGCATAGGTAAAACAGGCTTTTCGCACTGGAACAGCCGCGATACAGAGGCTATCTACAATCGCTGCAGCAGAAGCGAGCACGCTATCAGTCATATATCGGCTGTCGTTATGCTCAAGTGTCAACGGGCGCCATTCAAGCCGGATAAAGTCTCCGTCAGCCACGATCTTAACTTCGCCKATATCCCCAGACAACTTGAGCATCGAAGGCATCAAATTAAGATAGTCTCGAAAACTGTGGCATATGGTGGCCATGTAGAGTTGCAAGTTTAAACCAGTAAGAAAACCGATCCTTCCAGCCTTCAAACCAATACCGCTATCATCAATTAAATCAGTAACTTGCTCGATCAATCGAAAGTATTGCTCTACCGGTATACGGCTCTCAGGGCTCGAGAGAGTTTCTTTGGTTATGCCAACAGCCCCGGCCAAAACCAAAGGGTCATGGCCGCAATGCTCCGCAGCTGTAAGAAGTGCGCGAATGGGTGCAACATAAACACACCAGTTAGGATCAACCGGTTCCGACTGTGCTGATAATGACACTTTATCTAGCCCGGTTTAACATGCCTGGRATGCTTTTTCGCAGCTCAAAYTTTTTAACTTTCCCCGTCGCGTTTCGCGGTAAAACATCAAGAACAACGAGGTGGCTTGGGTGCTTGAATTTCGCTAATGACGAAGCACAGTACACTCGAATTTCACTAATATTCAGCTCGGCCCCTTCGCGGAGCACAGCGACTACGCAGCCTGTTTCGCCCCAGCGTTCATCATCAACGCCGATTACCGCCACTTCCGCAATTGTCTCCATGCCGGACAAAACACCTTCAACTTCAGCTGGATATACGTTTTCGCCCCCAGATATATACATATCRCTRGARCGGTCTTCGATGGTTATATATCCTTCAGCGTCGCAGCGCGCKATRTCGCCTGAYTTAAACCARCCGTCCTGRAACGCYTTTTKGTTTGCCTCTTCRTTATTCCAGTARCCTGGCGTAATGACYGGYCCRCGCATCCASARYTCWCCAGCYTCSCCYGCAGGAAGTTCCGTACCGTCAGGGCCCACAACACGCATTTCAGTGTGAGCGAGTGCTTTACCAGAGGTGCCGAGTTTACCGCCGTGTAAATTAATACAGTTGGAGGCTGCAGATTCCGTCATGCCGTAGCCATCTTGCAGGGCTAGCCCTTGCTCCATCCACCACTCCACTAGTTCCTGCGGCACACTGGCACCGCCCGCAAGTACAGTCACCATACGGGAGAAATCAGTAGTCTTGGCCTTCGCATGCATACGCATTGCGTTATACATTGCCGGCACACCGATGGTATGGGTGATACCTAGRTCGGGATTTCCAAAATTATCCAGCATGTCACCCGGGTCGAAAACACGCATCACTGCAGTCGTGCCGCCAATCCAAAGAGCTGGAAGGCAGGACACATTCAAGCCACCGATATGAAAAAGCGGCWTTACAGCAAGCCAAACACCGTCTACTGTGCCTCGGGCTGGGCCAACACCGTTCACGAACGAGTAAAATAGCATGCCGTATGTAACAACAACGCCCTTGGGCCTGCCCGTTGTACCAGACGAATACATCAACATGCACTGGTCATCCATTGTCTGGTCGAACAATCCGGTGAAGGCGTCATTGTTACTAATCGCGGTTTCGAAGTCGGAGGCTCCGCCGAGGCCATCAAGGTCAACATAATGTTTGACGGTCACCATGGGTTTTAATGCTGCAATAGTTTGCTCGAATTCGACGTCATAAAATAGGATATCCGCCCCTGCGTCTGAAACGATATATTCCAGTTCCGGGGCTGTTAGCCTGAAATTAAGGGCGAGGGAAATGCCGCCGACACGCCATGTGGCAAATATGATATCGAGAATATCAGTACTGTTGGCAGCCAAAAACCCAACCCGGTCACCGGGTTGGACACCAAGCGACTTCAAATAAGTAGCAAGCTTACCAACCCTATCGTGCATAAGCCCATAAGAATGCCTGCGGCCACTTGCAATATCAATCGTTGCGCACTTCTCCGGGTTTATGCGCGCATGATGCGCTATCCAGTCGACCGCTTTAGGGGCTGAGCTATTCTTCATTCCTACAAACCTTCCCGTTTTTCCCGCATGGTGAATTACCCGCACAAGGGACCAACAGCCCGCTCACACTGCAATCATAACAACTGACGTTACCTTAGAAACAACGTATATGAAATACTTATTCAATCGCGCCAAATTAATAGTAATTAACGCCAACCGTGCTAGTTCAGGGCACTACAGCACAAGGCAGATCCGGTTAAGGTAGCTCGTTGTGGAGAGTTCGAATGATCCAAGGAGCATAAAGGTGGCCGTCAGCCGCACCGCAATAGCGAGCGGAGAAAAACGGGCTAAACGTCGAGAATACCGACACGCTGCTGCACCATAGTTTCAAAAGCCTTTGAGATATTTTGCAAATGTGGGCGTGTATAAGGGAACGACTTTACATGATCATAATTGTGTCGCATCGCAGCATTGCACTCAAAAATAAACAGCGTACCGTCCGTCAATTGCATCAAATCGACGCCGAAGAAATCCAATTTAACGGTATCATAGATCTCGGAAAGCGCTGTCATCGCTTTGTCACCAAGTACTGCAGGCATGTCCGCCAAAAAGCTTTCTTCTTTTTCTCGCATAAAAAGATTTTTATCCATCACGCTGTAACGATCTCCGGAATGCACATTCCAGCTATTGTGCATAAGGCTAGCCACAGGAAAACAGGTGCCGCCGATATAAAACAAGCGGGTTTTGGAGAAAAGCCCTCGTTTRTCTGATAGATCGCGATATTGAATCGCGTAATATTCTTCCTCAATAGGGGCAGCGTTGAAGAACAGCTCTGCTTCGTGGGCGCTTTGCGCCAGCATCMCACCGCTTCCGGTGTGTGCACCCATAGGCCGTAAGATGATCGGGAACTCAAAGCCCTGACTTAACACGTCTTGTGCCATCTTTGCAGCCGAGCCGCCATGCCATGTGAAGAGCAGTGTCTTGGGGCAAATAACCCCTTCGATTGCGTTAAGACGAATAGCATTTTCTGCACGGTTGGTCGCGATTACCAAAGACGGTTGGTTGATAACTGGAATGTCGGGGTACTTATTGACTAGCCGATCCAGCGCTGTAAGTGCACCGCGCATTCTATCCCCGCAAGACATTGTATTTAAGATCAAATCCGGCAATAGATCAGGGGAAAGTCCGTGGTCTTCCTGTTCATCAAAAATACTCAACATTACCGTTTGATATTCCCTGAAACTACAGAGATCCTTCAGGGAAAAATGGCCCCGCTGAAGGGTTTCTTTATACCCTTTCTTGCCTTTTAGAAGGGTATATTTGATGTCTTTAAGGCCACGCACTCTAAGAATTTTCGGCGTRTCTGTATCTGTGAATTTACGATTAAAGGGCGATTGCTGCGCTATATTTTGACGCAATAGCTCTGAACCGGCTTCGTCGCCTAAATAGTGGTAAATCGCTGACAGGGAGAATTTGACTGAAATATTCTGATCATCTTGCTCAAGCGCTTTCTCAAACAATTGCCTTGCTTCAAGGAAGCGTCCAGCGCGCAGCGTATTCCGCGCGGCTTCAATAATGTCTTCTACGTTAGCGGTGCCCTCTAGCAGATAATCGTAGGTCTCCAACATTCCCGAAACATTGGGACGCCGGTCCGCTGGTTTGCTCTCAAGCACAGGAAGGCGATGTTGCGCCAAATCCGACGGCCAAGACTTTTTTTTGCGAAACGCCGCTGCAATCCGGTAGCCCCATGCCGGCCGCATCGCAACAAGACGATCGAAGTTCATAAACTGCCGCAGCCGAATATAGTGCCGACTACTTCCTTCTTCAAAACCTAAACGTCCGTGAAGCGCCCGCCTGTTATTAAGCAGCAATGCTTCACCTGCAGCCAACATAAACTGGGTCTCGTGGGCAGCTTGCTCCAAAACTGCATCAAGTTCGTCAAGCGCCCGCAAATACCCCGCGCCGAGACTAGCGCCCCGCATCAAAGCGTGGTCAATCTGCCCGCGGTAATAYCGAATTTCATACGGAGCCGCCCGAGATACAACAGCATGATCACCTCGCCCGAATGGATAAGAAGATTCCTGTAATATGCGCACGGTTTCAGGCCGCAGGCGGGCGATAATATCGTCTGCAACAACCACGGTATTGTGCCCCCCAGCTTTGGCTGGCGCAACACATAGAAACCCAACAAATTCATGTGGAACAGGGAGATAGCTGCTATCAGTGTGAGGGTTTAGCGGCAGATTAGTACGGCTGTATGCTGTAACTGCACGCTGTTTTTCAGCCTGCCCTCTATTTATAAAAACATCAGTGTGAGATGTTTTCTTAAACCGTACGGCCATCGCCTGTGCACTCTTGCCTCCCATAAAATCGATGATCTGCGAGAAATCATCTGTAGCTTCTGCACCAGACAGACCTGTTAATTTTATGAAATACGGGGGCTTCGAGAGGGCCTGAGAAATGCGCCAAACTATCATTGGCATATTCACCGCACCATTATGATAGAAATCCAGAACATTGAGAGAGGGCACTGCCAAGAAATTCACCTACCGGTAAGCAATTAATTGATCAGCACCCTAAGGGGCTTTCCGTGCAGAGGCAACGACTTGCAAACAATACATGTGCAGGAACGCATCCCTCAGGTAAAAAACCGAAGGGGGTGATTGATTAATAAAAATTAGGCAGTTGTCGTAGACGCTACCAGAACCTGCGCACGGTTCTTCAAAATCTCAGTAACCTGAGCAAAATCCTTAGGCGAATCTACATCGATCGCGGCCTCAGCAAATGGCAGGCGAATAGCACGAACTGTTAAACCAAGCCGCTCAGATGCTTTTTCAAAAGCCTGATCAACTGTAAAGCGTTTCAGTAAGAGACTAACCAGATTTAAGAAGCCGAATTGCGCGAAAAGCCGCCAAGGTTTCTTGCGTTGCTGTTCAATTGATCCCCAGAACTCAATMGCTTTGATAGTCTTTGGGCTCATAAAAGCAAAAAGATTAGCGCCAGACAGCTTCGTTTCCCGGAACGGGAGGTAGGTGCGTTTGGAATTAGGGTGTTTCTCGTCCAGATATTTTTTTTCAACAAGTCCAATGGCCATATCGCTCTGGCCTCTGGCGTTGTCACAAAATTCGTTCACGATCTGAGGTGTTAAAAGCGCATGATCAGCCGTTGTAACAAGATAAGGCCACTCTGCMCCAGAGRTTTCAATTGCGCTGCTTACGCTGCTGCTAATTGAGCTATCACAAGGAACAACAGAAATATCAATCTGTTCTGCAAGAGTTTTAAATTCAGGACAGGATTCGTAAAGTGCTTCTTCGCATTCAAAAACAATCACAATTSTWKTKWCRGAASWMRWGYMRAKARGWNGMNNTTSAAYYRSRYGCWYAWKSANTGKCWNTWCMKYAMATWKRMAMYRWMGCTTTATAGCGCTCCCCAAAAATCGAAGCAACTGGGTCATTAGCTGACCGTGATCCAGCTAGAACAATAGCAGTAAAGTCACCTGCCCTAACCTTTGAACCAGCGGTTGCGGCAGGATCGCCTTTGAACTCTTTAGCCGCACTATTAGACTTGGCCATACAAAACTTTCCTTCCCCCCGGCGGTAACAACACCGTAGTTTGCCTTCGTTTGCCCCCGAGCCCCCACGGAATATTAGCAAACGAGCCAAACTTCAACCTGTATGTTTACCTGACCAGCCTCTGTAAGGCAATGGGCTCTCCTTTTTGACCACTAGATCATGCATTTACGAGCCAAGCATGGGCTGCTGCGGCGTCTCTATTTGGCTAAAGAGGCTGACTTCCTCGTGAACAAGAAGAAATTCGGGTTCTGTATTTGGCTCTGTACTGCCCAGAATCGGTCTGTTGCGATCACATCAACACCCTGCCTATAGAGAGACAAATACCGTTTATCATTGTCGTTGGCGGCTATCTGATTGTCGATAGAACGCGTGCCCCCGAGTGTTCCCATAATAACCCGCCATCCTTTAGCGTGCAGCGCCGCGTAATGGTCAGACGGCAAGCGCTGGGTTCCTGTCCACGCAACAACAAGATCAGAAGGAATGCCGCTGGCAATTACCGCAGCAATCTCTGCCTCATTCCGCATTGTAACGGTTATAGGCATTGCAGGAGCAACGCGGTGGAACGCTTTCGCTTGATCCAGCGTGTAGGCGATGGCAACAACATAGTCCGCCGCACCGGTCTTAGCCACCAGCTCAGCTACTTTTRCAAAGTCTGTACCSCGCTTAATATCTAGRGTAAGGATCGCCCGACCAATGGACCATCGCAGCGCAGCTTCCAGTGTTGGGACAGTAAAATCTGTTATCGTCCCTGCGTCGTCAACCAGATTAAACTGGGARAYACTYTCCCATGAGGCGTYCGAAACTTCGCCTTTRCCGGTTGTGGTACGGTCAAATGTATCGTCATGCATCAAAATCATCGTGCCGTCGGCCAGCGTTGCCACGTCTACTTCCATCAGGCCCGGACCATAGGCCAGAACGTGATCCATGGTTTCTATAGCGTTTTCAGGAAAACCCGCAGATGGACCAGCGCGGTGATGACTAATCATAGGAATGCGCATCGGTTGCCATTTTAGAAAGGCCGCCAAACCGCCTTTCGGAATTTCTATGTGATACCTAACGTCCGGCTCACGGGGTGGCGGAATATCTTCAGCAATCGCCGAAGACCACAGGAGACATGAGATGAAAAGAGCGCTCAATATTTTTATCATAAGACTTATTCCGCAATTACTTGACCAAGTCTGAATAAGACCTAAAATTCGGGTCAATTGCAACATAGAATATGGCCAAGCATTATGACAAAAGAGTATGATATCAATGACCTTTTAGATATCATGAACACCTTGAGGGATCCTGAAAATGGGTGCCCGTGGGATGTTGAGCAATCTTTCAAGACAATTGCGCCCCACACAATTGAAGAGGCATATGAAGTAGAAGAGGCCATAGAAAACAATGATATGGCGGGCCTCAAGGACGAACTAGGCGACCTGTTATTCCAAACTGTATTCCATTCGCAAATGGCCAAAGAAGAAAACGCCTTTTCCTTTGCGGATGTGGTGCAAAACATCTCTGAAAAGATGGTGCGCCGGCATCCCCATGTTTTTGGCGACACGACTATTGAAGACGCAGAAGCTCAAATTACGGCCTGGGAAGAACAAAAAGCTATAGAACGTGCCGCAAAAGCAGCCTCTACAGGGAAAGCTGCTTCTGCACTCGACGGCGTCACTGGTGGCCTGCCCGCTCTCCTCCGGTCAGTGAAATTACAAAACCGTGCCGCACGCGTTGGTTTCGACTGGCCGGAAACCGAACAAGTAATCGAAAAAATTCAKGAAGAATGCGAAGAGCTTCTTGTTGAAGTTAGGTCTGGTGCCGATGCTAGTCGGGTTGAAGAAGAGTTTGGCGACTTGCTATTTGTGATRACAAACCTTGCGCGCCACTTAAATATTGAGCCAGAGACATGCTTGCGCCGCGCCAATCGGAAGTTTGAACGCCGATTTAAAGCCGTTGAAGAAAAGCTGCGTGCAAAAAGAAAAACGCCTGAGCAGTCCGATTTAGCAGAGATGGACGCTTTATGGGATGAAGTGAAGAGTGATGAAAAAGTCAAACAACAAGCTATATCCAGCGCSCCCCTAGGGACGCTGTGAAAATCTACACTTTTCCAATYGAAGCCGTTTAGCGGTCACGCTTTTCGAATTTTGCCCAAATAATGGGATCCACGATAAATTTGAACGTAACGCCTTCCGCCCCGTGATCYTCGGACAGAATTTTTGTATTAGCATGGATCCAGCTTTGCACTGCACCGTCTGCGTAAGGGATTAATTTTTCCAGAATATGRTCTTTTTGGCCCAGCACGTCATCGATTGTACGCACCAAACGCTCACAKCCATAACCAGAAACACCCGATATTGGCATACAGTCTGAATTACGCTCYGCATAAACTTCCATGCTTTCAAGCGCGTCTTCAGGCACCAAATCCGATTTRTTCATAGCATCTATTATAGGCGTGGCACTRTTATTGGCGTCGAGTTCTACACCAAGTTCTTCCAAAACCTTTAGTACATCATTTTTCTGAATTTCATGGTCAGGATGATTYGCATCCCGCACATGGATAATYACGTCTGCTTCCAGCACTTCTTCAAGTGTCGCGCGGAAAGCTGCGATTAGCATCGTTGGTAGYTCGGAAATGAARCCCACCGTATCCGACATGATAATTTTGCGTCCGCTCGGCAAATCAAGGCCGCGCAGCGTCGGGTCAAGTGTCGCGAAAAGYACATCTTCGGCCATCACATCTGCACCCGTTAACCTATTGAAAAGAGTAGATTTTCCGGCATTGGTATACCCAACCAARGCCACAATCGGATAAGGCGTTTTCTGACGGTTTTTCCGGTGTAACGTGCGCGTGCGCGCAACAGATTCGAGCTGWYGCTTAATACGCACAATTCTATCAGCAATGATGCGCCGATCGCTTTCAATTTGGGTTTCGCCAGGACCACCCATGAACCCAGAGCCACCGCGCTGGCGTTCCAAGTGTGTCCAAGACCGAACAAGCCGGCTGCGCTGGTACACTAAATGCGCCAGTTCAACTTGCAGCTCGCCTTCCTTAGTGCTTGCCCTYGCACCAAAGATTTCAAGAATAAGCGCTGTCCGGTCAATGACTTTAACYTCAAGGTCGCGTTCAAGGTTCCGCTGCTGGATAGGAGAAAGATCACAATCAAAAACAATCAGGTCAATTTCCTGATCACGAGCGTGATCCTTAAGGTCCTGTACCTTTCCCTTACCTAGGTACGTCGATGGCTTGATAGCACGGAGAGAAATAGTTTCGCCGCCAACCAACTCAATTTCGATTGCCACGGCAAGGTTCATCGCCTCTTCAAGGCGGGCTTCCGGGGTGCGGCGCAAGTCTGAAGACCGCTCGCCCTTCAAATAAGGATGAACAACGAAAACGCGCTGTAGCCCGTCTTGGTCACTGAAATAGCCAGCGCCGCCCGTAGACCAGCCGTCGCCCGGCTGATTAACCGAACGATCACGGTCAGTTGGATCAGTCAAGATTAGTCCTCGGCAACGTCTTTTGCAGGTTCAAACAACTGAACCGGCGCTGACGGCATAACTGTGGAAATGGCGTGCTTATATACAAGTTGAGATTGGCCGTCCCGGCGCAACAACACACAAAAATTGTCGAACCAGGTAATAACGCCCTGTAATTTAACACCGTTAACCAAGAATACGGTTACCGGGTTTTTTTCTTTGCGAACGGCGTTTAAAAATACGTCCTGGAGGTTTTGATTTTTTTCTGACATGGACTGTCCGTTCTTTTCTTTTCTAATTATTGTTCGAACTTATTATTATTAATCGCATTTCCCTGAAACTGTATTCTGCTTTGGCCGAACGTTCAGAGGAAAAGCGCTCCCATATATGTAGAAGATTTTGAAATGTGGTCAACCGGCTTTTAACACTTTATCGCTGTCGAAGTGTTTTTATCCGCGCCAAAGAGATTTAGCGAACAACGCCAGCATCAAGGATGCTTCTACGCGCCCCACAAGCATCAAAAACGTCAAGATCGCGTAATCAGCATCTCTTAGCGCCGCAAACCCGCCAAAGAGAGGATCAGTAACAGATATTAACGGCCCGGATAATGTCAGCGCAGTGAAAGACATCGCAAGTGCATCCTGAAAATGCACTCCTAATATAGCAAGTAAAAGTGACCCTATCGCCAATGCCAAGACAAAGCTCCCCAGCAGCAGCCACACAGCTTGGACATCTTGTTGCTGTGCRCTTACACGGTTAACCGAAACCGTGCTGACAACGTGTGGGTGCGCCAGCCGGTTCACCTCAGCGCGCCCGGCCCTGAATATAACCATCAAGCGCAACTGTTTCAAACCGCCGCTCGTACTCACCACACAGCCACCAACACTAGCGGCCAGCATCAGTGCAATGCCCACAGCAAGATAGCCCTCGTTGTCTGCCATAAAGCCTACTGGCATCAGGCCTGTAGTGGAAAGGGCAGATACCGCGGCGAAAAAACCATGCCAAAGCGCTTTAACATCGGCGTGTTCTGAGATCAAAAATATCACGGCAGTAAGAACCGCAACAATGATAAGAGTACTATTGAACTCGGCGTCGCGCCCAACATAGAGTTTCCGCTTAGTCATCCGCGCATAGTGCATGTCCCAATTCAAAATACTAAACAACATGAAGACCACGATWATGGCTTCAGTCCAGATCCCTGCCGACAAATGAGCCAGACTGTCAAAGAGACCGGTGGTRCTGATTGTAGCCATCGCGAGAACGACAGCGTTAAAGAAGGACAATTCAACCCATAAAAACAGAGCGCAGGCCGCTGTAGCCATCAAATACACAGGATACAGCGCTTTGGCCGTTGCSCGCAGCCGTGCATAACCAGCTTCGCTCTCCCCRAAAGGTAACGGTGATTGATGTAGCTGTAGGCCGCCAATATTCATCGCTGTTAAAAATGACAATGTTATGCATATWGCAACATAGCCGCCAATCCAMGCAACCAGTGCCCGCCAGAACAGCACTGCATACGAACTATCAAACACGTTCTCATAGGCACTGCTGCCATTAGTCGTGATCAGCGACATGCCTTCATAAACTGCCGTTAGTATGCTGCGGTCTGTCCGCAGGAAAAAGAAGGGCAAGCCAGCCGTAACGGCAAGAGCAAAAGCACCACATATAGGCAACAATAAAGTCAGTTTAGGAGTACGAAGCTTAACCGATGCTCTGAAACCTAGGAAAAGAGACCCGCCAAGGAGCCCAGTCATCACCGAAGCTGAGAGGAAAGCCTGAAAAGCTTGCGCCTCACCTGCCCATAGCGCGATCCCTATCGGTATAAGTTCCAAAGCCGAAAGAACACCGATCCAGCACCCAAGCAAATAAAATAGCCGGTTACGCCACATTCAGAGCACCCTAAAATATATCTGCTTTAGCCGAAAAGAGTTGCTCAATCTTTTTGACTGCAGTTTTCATGGCCAAAATAACAACGTGATCACCGCCTAGCAACAGTGTGTCCGCCTGCGGCATAATCGTAACATCATCTCGAACAATGACCCCGAACTTCACTTCCCCGTGCAAGCGCAGCGCGCCAATAGTCTGACCTGCGACCTCAGACCCTTCAAGAACTTCAGCCTCAATAATTTCGGCCTGGCCTTCAAAAATACTATATAAATCCCGAATACGGCCTCGCCTTATGTGGCGCACAATTGAAGAAACAGTGGTTTCCCTAGGGTCCATCGCGACATCAATACCAATACTTCCAGCAAGGCTGCTGTATATGGGATTATTCATCAACGTAATGGCCCGTTGGCACCCTTGCTGCTTAGCTAAGAGAGAAGATAAGATATTCACCTCGTCATCATCTGCTACAGAAACTATCGTATCAGTCTGTGAAATGTTGGCTTCGTTCAAAATTTCGCGGTCAAGTGCATCACCGTTGATAACAACAGTCGACTGTAGCCGCTCTGCAAGCCACGTAGCACGTTCTGTATTCAATTCAATCAGCTTGAGGTTCACCGCACTGCCGGAGGCTTCCAACTGCTTAGCAAGAAAATACCCAATATTGCCGCCACCAACGATAATGATGCGCTGCGCTTCTTTTTCTTCATGACCAAACACAGCCATAGCCCGTTCGGTATTCTCTGCCTCGACTGCAATATAGATTGCGTCGCCAGCCTGAAGTTGATCATCGCTTCTGGGGACAAAGAGATGCCCCGCCCGGTAGACCGCGGTAACGATAGTATGCAAATTAGGGAACAATTCCGTCAACTGCCTTAGGGGGGTATTGATAACGGGGCAATCCTCTTCCAGAACTAACCCAATCATACGCACCTTGCCGTCAACAAAAGGAACCATGTTAAAGGCACCAGGCACTTTAAGCCTGCGACCTAGTGCCTGTGCCACTTCCAACTCGGGAGAAATAATCACGTCGATCGGCATATTGTCSCGYGAAAAAAGRTCWCKCCACCCTTTYTTRAGRTACGCCTGATTMCGAATACGRGCRATYTTTGTRGGCACACTGAAGAGCGARTGWCCRACYTGGCARGCMACCATATTSACTTCATCWGACTGSGTYACYGCRATCATWATATCSGCGTCTGCAGCCCCGGCAGCGTTCAGCATTTCAGGGTCAGAAGCGTGGCCCACTATGGCGCGCACGTCCAGGCTCTCACTGATTTTCCGGATCAAACTACGGGATTGATCAATGACCGTTACGTCGTTGTTTTGCTCCGACAAGTGTTTCGCGATATTGAAACCAACCTGCCCTGCGCCCCCAACAATTACCTTCATAGATGATCCTGCGTTTAATCAATAATACCGACTATATAGCTTATGTGTACGGCATTATTGATAAATTTGGATATTTTTCAAAGAAAAAGCGCTTTGCACTACTTCTCTTTAGAGCTGTCGCGGTTATTATTTGAATTAGAAATGCCAAGTGACTTCAATTTTCGGTGCAACGCGGAACGCTCCATACCGATGAAAGCTGCGGTGCGCGAAATATTACCACTAAATCGGTTTATCTGTACTTTTAGATATTCTCGTTCAAACGCTTCCCGCGCTTCTCGCAGCGGCGTAGTCATGATCGCAGTATTGCCGTTTGAATGCAAAAGGCTGTTGCTATCAACTCGAACTTCCTGTGGCAATTCAGATGCTGAAATAGGCTCTCCTGGTTTTTCAGGCCCCATAATAGTTAAGCGCTCAATTACATTCTTAAGCTGGCGGACGTTGCCGGGCCATTCATAAGACTGGAGAGCCGCAATCGCATCCTCAGCCAGCCGGACAGCTGGCCGTCCCGTGGCTGTAGCCATCATTCCGAGGAAGTGCTCAATAAGAAGCGGAATATCTTCCCGACGTTCAGAAAGCGGCGCCACCGTCAGCGGTACAACATTAAGCCGATGGAACAAGTCCTCTCTAAAACGCCCTTCTTCAATTTCAAAAGTTAGGTTTTTACTCGTRGCAGAAATAACGCGTACATCCACTTTTACACGGCTGTTGCCGCCTACCCGTTCAAAAGACTGGTTGGTTAACACGCGCAAGATTTTGGCCTGCGTATGCGGAGGCATATCTCCTACTTCATCGATGAACAATGTACCACCGTGTGCCCGTTCAAAAAGACCAGTTTTTACCACGCCACCATTTTGCTCCACGCCGAACAGTTCCTGTTCCATACGCTGAGGTTCCATCGATGCTGCACTCACCACAACAAAGGCGCCTTTAGACCGATGTGATCGCGCATGAATATGCCTGCCAGCCACTTCTTTTCCAGAACCGGATGGGCCGTGGATTAAAACACGGCTATTAGTAGCCGCAACTTTTTCAATATTTTGTTTGAGATGGTTGATAACGGCGGAACGCCCTGTCATATCAACAGTGAAACCTGTTTTCTTACGTAATTCTTGATTTTCTTTCCGCAGCTTATCTGCTTCTGTAGCCCTCGCCACAGTTAACAATAGCTGATCAGAAACAAACGGCTTCTCAATAAAGTCGTAGGCCCCTTTGCGAATAGCAGCCACTGCCGTTTCTATATTGCCGTGCCCAGAAATCACAATAACCGGCAGATCCCGATGGCGCGATTTAACGAGTTCCAATATCTCCAACCCGTCGAGCTTGCTGCCTTGCAACCAAATATCTAGGATCAACAACGAAGGCAAGCGTGCTTCAATTTCAGCTAGAGCAGTATCGCTATTGTGCGCAGTGCGGGCAGAATAACCCTCATCCTCCAACACACCCGCGATCAATTCACGAATATCCACCTCATCGTCCACGACCAAAATATCAAGCGCCAATTTCGTTTACTCCCGTGTTCCGGCGAAGTTTTCTTCGCCAAATAATCCCGTTATTCCGCGGCTGATGAAACTACACCAATACCATTACCATTATTTGTCTGTTCAAATTTCGCTTCCAATGACGCATGCGAAAAGGATAGAATCACTCTCGCGCCAGTTGGATTAATGTCTGCGATTCGCACCGTGCCGCCGTGTTCTTCCATAATCCGCCSAACGATTGCAAGGCCAAGCCCCGTGCCTTTAGCCCGCGTTGTCACATAAGGCTCCATCAAGCGATCCTTCTGCTCCTGCGGCAATCCGAGACCATTATCCACAATGATCATTTTGGTATGGTCACCGTCTTGTTCCACTTCCACCGAAATGGCCCCGTCTTGGCCCTGGCCGTCTGCTCTTACAGCATCAGCCATTACCCGTGCAGTAACCGATTCGACCGCGTTTTTGAGAATATTCGTTAGCGCCTGACCAACAAGCCGGTGATCGCACTTCATCGGTAAAAGCCCCGGTGCGAAGTTTGTTGAAAACTGTATTTTCGTGGCCCCAACGCCCTGCAAAAACACAGCCTGCTTAACCATATCTGTAATGTCCGCATTTTTCAAAATTGGTGCTGGCATCCGGGCGAACGAGGAGAACTCATCAACCATTCTTCTAAGATCGCCGACCTGCCGAATGATCGTATCCGTACACTGGCTAAACACTGTCGTGTCTGTGGGGATGTCTTTCAGATATTTCCGCTTCAACCGTTCTGCTGCCAGCTGAATAGGTGTTAGTGGGTTCTTAATCTCATGAGCGATGCGCCGCGCCACGTCAGCCCAAGCTGCCGTTCTCTGAGTTGCCAGTTGTTCAGTTAGATCATCAAAAGTCACCACATAACCACTGATCGCAGTTGCATCGTCGCGTTCCACCATCACCCGAACCAGAAGCGTCCTAGTCTCACCCGCCACGTCGATTTGAATTTGGTCCTGCTGTAGGCCAAAATCAGCTTGTTCAGCCTGCCGCAACAACTCGGAAAACTCAGGAACCACTTCGTCCAAACGCCGGCCAATTAAACTATCGAACCCCATACCCAACAGGCTGCTAGCGGATCTGTTCGGCAAAAAGACTGTGCCGTCATGTTGTAATCCCACCACGCCAGCGGAAACACCGTCCAACACTTCTTCAAGAAATTTGCGTCGCTCTTCAAGCTCGATGTTTGCGGCGATCAAGTCRCGTTGATGATGCGCCAATTGATCCGTCATATGGTTAAAGGCGCGGCTCAACGTGCCAACCTCATCACCGGAGGCAACATAGGGCACACGAACATCAAGGTCGCCTTTGCCTACACGTTCCGCTGCGTCCACTAAGTTAGAAATAGGCGTGACCAAGCGACTGGAAAACCAGAGCCCAAGCCATATCGATGCAAAAAGTATCAACATCGCGATGATGATGAAAACCAGATTAAACTGGAAAAATATATCGCTGCGCTGGCCTTCCAAATCTGAATAATCGTCGAGCGCCGTCCTTGCGTCTCTGAGATACCCTAATACATTCGGGCTAAAATCGCGCGCAACATACAGATACGTAGGCTTAAAGAACGATGAAAGTTTGACCATGCCGACAACGCGGTTATTCACTTCATCGAACGCTATTACAGGCCGCCCGGAATTGGCGCCGCGCGTCAGGTCTGGATCAAGTTCAAATGTCTGCTGAAGACTTAGCCTGTCATTCGCTCGAGCTAGTATAGCGCCACCGCCGCTGGCTTCCTCAAAAATAATGATTTCTGATAGAGAGCGCGCGGTTAGGGCAGCGTCAGCCCTCAATTGTAATTCGCGGCGACGTCCTTGCAGAAAAGGAGATAGCAAGTTGAAGCCTGACGACACCTGCGTCAGGTCTTTTCCAATATTGGCTCTATGCTCCAGCCTATAGGTATCAGCAACATCGAGCGAAGTATTTAGCGCGAAACGCATTTTCTCGCTCCATGTATCCATACTAATATCAAAAAACAGCGCGGAAAAAATTGCCATTATGATAGGCGGAATAATAGCGATGCCAGTGAAATAGCGCGTTACACGGACATGGAGCCTAGACCCTGCAGCCATTCCYTTTCGTGAAATCCAACTGCGCACAACCCAGCGGCCAATACTGACACCCAGTGCCAATAGCAAGGCTAGGTTAATGCCCATTAGGACGCGCATCGTGGACCCTGTCGCCAAGTTCGAGGGGCCACTTTTATTCGCTAGCGCAACATAGGTTACHACCGCGGARATCACCGCAAGRCCTGAGAGCAAAATCTCAATTCGGCCCGCCARCTTCATGCGSCGTGCCCAAAGCATGAACTTCGCCCACCTTCGGTTAGGGAACTTGGACATTGGTCCTTCGATAAAGCCTTCGCGGCTACTGGTCTTGTCGCTCATRACWGCCATGATGCATATTTGTCACAAYAGTTCCAGATATATCACAACATTGGACCACAATAATTGATCACTTAACTTTAGTTACRGCCGAAATATCCAGTTCTTTAATTTTCTTGCGAAGAGTATTTCGGTTTAGGCCCAGCATTTCTGCGGCTTTCACTTGGTTACCGTTCATCACCTGCAAAACTTTCTGGATAAGCGGCCTTTCGATTTCCCGAAGAATTCTTTGGTACAAACCTGGCGGCGGCATCCCATCATCATGATAATCGAAATATTGGTCGAGGTGATTCCTAACCGTTTGTGACAAATTCCCCCCRGAGACAGTTGCCATAATACTCATTGGCCCGCCSGCAAGTTCTGAAGTCGAACGATCAAACTCTTGCTTGATAACGGTGCCCGAAATCTGGACACCYGGGTGCAAAGCAGAGATCCGCTGCAACATGTGTTCAAGTTCGCGCACATTGCCCGGCCAGTCGAACGACTGCAGGACTTTTTTAGCACTGCTGGTCAGAGTTTTGAACGGCAAGCCAAGATCTCTCGCTTTCAACAAGAAATGTTCCGCAAGATCAGGAATATCCATTACGCGTTCGCGGAGCGGAGGGATATTAAGCGGCACCACATTCAATCTGAAATACAGGTCTTCTCTAAAATCGCCGCTTTTGACTAACCTCTGGAGGTTTTTATTGGTCGCTGCGATGATGCGCACATTGGTTTTAATGGTTTTTTGGCCACCAACCGTTCGGTATTCGCCTTCCTGCAACACGCGCAGCAACCGGGTCTGTGCTTCAAGCGGCATATCGCCAATCTCATCCAAGAACAACGTGCCGCCCTTGGCTTGTCCAAAGCGGCCRATAGTGCGCGTTTCAGCGCCRGTGAAAGCGCCGCGTTCGTGGCCGAAAAGCTCACTTTCAATCAGCTCTTTTGGGATCGCAGCCATATTCACCGGTACGAAAGGGTTCTCCTTACGAGTACCGTGCGAATGAATAGCTCTTGCCACTAATTCTTTTCCTGTCCCGCTCTCACCGACTATCAGGATGGTTAAGTCCGTTTGGGCGATCCTTGCCATTGCGCGGTATATATCCTGCATTGCAGGCGAGCGGCCAATCAAGCCATTGTCGTCATCGTCTACAGTGTCGGACGACACCTCGGGCACAGCTGCTTTTTTCAATGCCTTTTTTATGATCGAGACCATCTCATCAATATCAAAAGGCTTGGGCAAATAGTCGAATGCCCCTTGGTTGGCTGCTCTCATCGCTGTCGCAAGAGTATTTCTGGCACTTGTAACAATGAAAGGTAAATCTGGCCGGGCCTCAATCAGATCAGMTAGAATATCTAGGCTATTCCCGCCAGGCATCATCACGTCTGTAATCACCACGTCGCCCTGCCCGCCCTTTACAAGTCTTTCAAGCTCAGGCAGATCATCGGCTTCCAGCACTTGCCAGCCTTCTTGACGCAACGCTTCGCCAATCACCACCCGGATRGTCATGTCGTCGTCTGCAACTATAATATTCGGCTTGCTTTTGCTCATGATRSKYTRKYYTYKYSMAAYAKAAGMTGKASYWWMWRWWCRKYRYCGYSKKSKRSRKRRKKWYMAYCRSYKWYWRWWSCRSYSMTYWCGCWKRKWWWYSKSGYTACTAGAGCAAGGCCCAGCCCAGTGCCGCTATCTTTTCCGCTAACAAAGGGGTCAAACATATGACCTTTTAAGTCCTCTGGAATGCCGGGGCCATTATCACGAATAGTCACTTCAACGGGCAGCCGCACACGTTTTCCGCCTTTGCTTTTCAGCCAAATACCGTGCCGGTAGGCTGTAGTAATGGTTAGCTCAGCTTCTGGGCCTGCTGCCTCAACTGCGTTTTTAACTAAATTCAGGAAAGTCTGAATAAGCCGATCGAAATGACCGTAAACTGCAGGCAAAGATGGGTCAAATCGAGGCTTTATAGATGCCTTCGCGCCAAACCCTGCGATCGTT